>DAOPUP010000226.1:0-4610 GCA_035350655.1 Acidovorax sp.
ACCCGCTCGCCCACTACCCCCTCGATGGCTCGATTGAAACGCTCCCAGGTGTCGTGGGGCAGAGCCGAGCCGGCGAAGAAGACGGCGCGCAGGCGACCAAAGCAGTCGCGGGCGACCGACGGATCGGCCTCGATGGCGGCCAGCAGCGCGTCGAACGCGCGCGGGACGTTGAGGAACAGGTTGGGCTGGATCTCACGCAGGTTGCGGATCGACTTGTCCATCAGACCCGGCAGGGGACGGCCGTCGTCGAAGTAGAAGTTGCCGCCGTTGCACAGCACCATGTTGAAGTTGAAGCTGGTGCCGAAGGCATGGCTCCAGGGCAGCCACGACACCAGCACCGGTTTTTCCTCCTTCAGGAACGGCCAGGCCAGCTGGATCTGCTTTTGGTTGGCGCACAACATGCGGTGCGTGGTGATGACGATCTTGGGCAGCCCCGTGGAACCCGAGGTCAGCAGGTATTTCGCATGCGTCTCGGGGGTGATGGCGGCAAACGCGGCCATCACCGCCGGTGTCTCAGCCCGCGCTAGCAGCGTGGCAAAGGGCCGGGCGCCGGCCACCGCCTGCGCATTCGTGCCCAGCACCACCGCGGCCGAGCCGGCCCCGTGGCGAATCGCATCACCATACACTTCACCGTCGGCGGCGTAGACCACTGCGGCGCCGAGCTTGTCCAGGATCGCAGCCAGCTTGCTGTGGTCCTTGGTCAGGCGCGAGTAGGCGGTCGAGATGGTGGTGAATGGCCGGCCGATGTGGTGCGCGGCGAGCATCAGCAGCGCCTGCTCCATCGACGCATCGGACAGGCACACCACCGGCTGCGTCGGCCCCAGGCCCAGGTCCAGCAGGCCCTGGGCAATCACGCCCACCTGCTGGCGCACCTCGGCGTAGGTCATGCGCACCCACTCGCCATCGGCGCCGCGTTCGGCCATGAACATGGCATTGGGCGTGCGCGCGGCCCAGTGCTCAAGCCAGTCGCCCACGCAACGGGAGATGTCGCCCAGCGGCTGCGGCGAAGACAGGATGAAGCCGCCACCGGGAAGGTCTTGCCGGTCAACGGCCGCCGCCGCCAGCATGCGGGGATTGTCGAGATAGCTCATCGCCTGTGCTCCGTCACTTCAACAGTTTCCAGGTGCCCTTTTCGATCGTGATCAGGGCAACTGCGCCCTCACCCAGGCCGGAATGGTCGGTGGCCGACATGGTGCTCACGCCATGCGTGACCGGCACATCGCGCGTGGCTTCCAGCGCGTCGCGCACGGCGCCGCGGAAGGCCGGGGTACCGGGCGCGGCCTTGCCGCCAACCTTGCGCACCGCAGCGTCCAACAACAGGTAGGCGTCCTGGGCATAAGCGCCAAAGGGGTTGCGCGAACCGGCACCGTGCTTGTCCTCGTAGGCCTTCAGATAGTTCAGGGCCACAACCTTGCTGGGGTGCGAGTCCGGCAGCTGCTCGGCCACGAGCACCAGCCCGGTGGGCGAAACCATGCCTTCGCCGGCGTCGCCGACCACACGCAGGAAGTCGTTGTTGGCCACACCGTGATTCTGGAAAAGGCCGCCCTTGTAGCCCCTCTGGCGCAGGGCACGCATCGGCAGGGCCGCAGCGGTTCCACTGGCGCCGAAGACCACCGCGTCGGCCTGCGACTGCACGATCTTCAGGGCCTGCGCGGTGACAGACTGGTCGGTGCGGGCGTAACGCTCGGAAGCCACCAGGCGGATGCCGGTCTCTGCAGCCAGGCGCTCAACTTCCTTCAGGGCCGCGTCGCCGAGTGCGTCGCTGAAGCCGATGTAGGCGATGGTTTTTGCATTGCGCTTCTTCAGCTCCTTGAAGAGCGCCGAGTACATCAGGCTGTAGGTTTGCGGCAGCGAGAAGGTCCACTGCACCTGCTTGGCGGTGTAGGGTGCCAGCCCAATCTGCGGCACCTTCGCCTCGTGCGCGACTTCCGCCACGGCGAGTGAGGTGGGCGTGGTGCTGGAGCCAATGATCACATCGACGTTCTCGGACTCGACAAAACGACGGGCGTTCTTGGCGGCCTGGGTCGGGTCGGTGGCGTCGTCGAGTAGCACATAGGTGACTGGTAGGCCACCCAGTGTGCGCGGCAGCAGATCCACTGTGTTTTTCTGGGCGGTGCCCAGCGAGGCGGCTGGTCCGGTGGCGCTGATGGTGATGCCCACCTTGATGCCCGGCGCCTGGGCATGGGCCAGTCCTGCGCTGGCCAGCGCGGCTGCGGCGGCGAGGAATGCAATGCTGGTGCGACGATGAATCATGGTTTGTCTCCTGCTTGTAGTGGTTATTGCGCGGTTGCGCGGGGGTGGGGGAAAGGGGTTCTTGTCATATCGGGCGGATCTCCCAGCCGCCATCGCTGCGCAGCACCGCCGCGGTGGTGGCGCGGCTGTTGGCGCGGGAGGCGAGCAGCACATAGTGGCCGGCATGGTCGGCGGGCTCGGCAATGAGCTTGAGCGGCATGGCAGTGGCCACGGCTTCGTGGAAATTCGGGATGTCGGTGAGGCGACGCTCGCCCTTGCCCAGGCTGGCCGGTCCGCGCAGCGCGGTAGCGGTGCCACCCGGGGCCACGGCATTGACCCGTACCTGCGGCGCGAACTCGAAGGCGAGCTGGCGCACTAAACCCAGGCCAGCGTGCTTGGAGGCCACGTAGAGCGGGCCGCCGCCGCCGGCATGGAAGGACGCGTTGGACAGCGTGAAGATCATGCTGCCGCTGCTGGCGCGCAAGGCCTCTGCCGCCGCGCGGGCCGCCAGCAGGTAGCCCTTGACGTTGACGCCGAAGAGCTCGTCGAAGCTGGCGTCGAGTTGCGCCAGATCCATCTTCTCCAGGCGGGTGTTGAAGTCCCACACGCCGGCGTTGCCCACCAGCGTGTCGAGCCGGCCGAAGCGCCCGACGGTGGCGTCGACCGCGCGCTGATTGTCGGCGCCGCTGCGCACGTCACCGTCCACCACCACCACCCGCTCGCCGAAGCGTTCGCGTAGATCGACGCCCTGCTGCGGGCTGCGAACCATGACGCCAACGCCAACGCAGCCCTCGCTTAGGAAACGCTCGACCACCGCGAGCCCGATCCCGGAGCCGCCTCCGGTGACGAGGGCAACATCCCCATCCAGCCAACCCATGTTCGCCCCGCTTTCAGAGGAAGGTGTTGAGGTTCTTCGCCAACAGCACGGATTGCGTGATGACGATCTTGCGGCGCGCCAGGCGCAGGCCGTCGGCACCAAGGCGCAGGATGTCCTCGCGCCGGCCGCCGAGCAGGTAGTTGTCGTGGTCCACCCGGGTGCGGAAGTTAACGAAGGAGCTGTGCACGCGGTACTCGCCGGCACGCTCGCCCTCATAGGACTCCACGCCCGAGACCACGTGCGCATGGCGAGTGGGCGGGTCTTCGGCCCAGGCCGAGGGCTGCTTGAAGCGCGTGACGCGGCGTGTGAGATCGTGCAGGTTGTCGTCGTAGAGCGCCCCGCGGTCCGGGCCGTAGGGCCCGGCCTTGTCGGCGCGACGGCGGTTCTCCAAAGTGGGCATCCAGTAGTGGATGTCCTCGGCCATCAGAGACAGCCAGTCGTCCCAGCGCTCTTCGTCGAGCAGGCGCGCCTCGCGGAACAGGAACTGCTCGATGCGGTGGTGGGTGTCACGGTCCACCGGGACCTCGGGGAATGCCTGGCGCACGTTCATGCGGCCTCCTTCAGGGTGGGCTCGTCGCGTTGAGGCACCTCGCTCCAGCGCCCGGCTTGCATCAGGTCGTGCCAGCGCTGGTAGAAGGCGCGCTGGTTGGCCTCATTGATCTGGCCGCGGAACACGTTGCCGGGCATGCCGCTGTCCTGCAGGCGCGACGCCATGCCCAGGCCAAGGTACAGGTCCTGCTGGCGGGTGACATAGCCGGCGTTGGTGCGGGTGGAGTACTCCCAGTTCTCACCGTCGTCCATCTCGAACACGCCGGCCGGGTTGAAGGTCATCATGGTGCCCTTGCGCCAGCGGTCCTTGATCTCTTGTGGCGCGCTCTTGTTGACAAAGGTCCAGGTGTGCAGCTCGATCTCGTCGGGGCCGCGCGGCTGCCAGGTGCGGAAAGTGTTCTGCCCGGGCAGGAAGGAGGTGTTGGGAAACAGGGTGCACGAGGAGATGGCGCCGATCAGCCGCGAGCGCATCTCGCCGTGGCGTTTGGCCACCTCGGGTTGCAGCGTGTACAGATACTTCATCAGCTCCTTGTCGCCCAGGCTGGCGCAATTGCCTACGATGTCTTGGTTGAACTCGTAGCCATGACCGTTGAAGTTGACCTGGTAGGAATCGCCAGGCGTTTTGTGCAGCTCGGCCACCGGGCCGCCAACCATGGCGCGCGCACCGGAATCGTGCGTCCAGCCTGCGTGCAGCGCGTCACCCACGAAGTTCTCCGCCGCGAATTTCCAGTTGCACTTCACGATGGACTTTACGCAGCCGCCAATGAACTCGACCCCCTGGCCGTCCATGTCGAAGATGGCGTCCAGGTAATAGCGCATATCGCCCAGGTAATCGGCCAGGCTGGGGGCCTCGGGATCAAAGGTCGCGAAGACCAAGCCCTTGTAGCTGTCGATCTTCGCCACCGGGTGCAGGCCGTGGGCCGACTTGTCCATGCCGGAGGCCTCGAAGGCT
>DAOPUP010000227.1:0-4522 GCA_035350655.1 Acidovorax sp.
ACCCATGCGGCAGAGCCTGCACCGGTGGCTGCGCCTGCAACCCCGTCAGTGGATCCCATGCGCACGGTGATCGAGAGCCGGCCCAAGGGTGGGCTTTCCGCGGTGGCCGAGAAGGTGGAGTACTGGACGCAAGAGGGCCACAAGACGCTGTACCTCATTGTCTCGTTCCTCCCGGTGCCCACGGGCGTTGGCTCGGGAACGGTCGATCGCGCCATTGAGTTCTTCATGCCGGTGGGCCAAAGTGGCGAGTCGCAGCAGTGGATCACTGCCAGCATGCGTTTGCTGTCCCTGGCGGCGCGTGGCGGTTTTCTGGAGCGGGCACTTTCTGACATGCGCAAGGTGGCATGGGACCGCGGCCCCGTGCGCCTGGGTACGCACCAGAAGGATGACGGCACCCGCGTGCCCATGTGGCACGACTCCGAGGTGGCGGCCATGGCCTATGCCGTCCAGAACATCCTGGCGCGGCGCGTGACCGATCCGGTGCAGCAGGTGCTGCCCCTGGAGGAGCCGGCATCGCAGGTCAGTGGCATGCCGCCCGCCATGGCGGGCAAGAAGTGCACCGAATGCGGTGCGCACGCCGTCATCCGCAAGGATGGCTGCGACTACTGCACGCAGTGCGGCCACCTGGGGACCTGTGGGTGACAACCCGGCCCGTGATTCCGGTGCGGGTGGCGTCCGGTAAACCTTCCGCGCAGGCGCTGGCAAACATGGACAAGCGCTGGCGCGTGCGTTACCTGATGCTGGCGCCGCACCGCCTCGGTTTCTTTTTGGCCATGGTGGTGCTGGTGGCGTCGGGCCTGTGGTGGGCGTTAGTGCAACTCGACCGGTCCACGGGCTGGCTTGCCTTGCCCTCGGTGATATCACCCACGCTGGTGCATTCGGCGGTCATGGCGTTCGGCTTCATTCCGCTGTTCTTTTCGGGATTCCTTTTCACCGCCGGCCCCAAATGGCTGGGCGTGGAGGCCCCGCTGGCGAAGGACCTGCGCGTGCCGCTGTTCTCGCTGGCGGCGGGTTGGCTGCTGTGGCTGGCCGGCGCGCACCTGCACGCAGGTGTGGCATGGGCAGGGCTGGCACTGGCCATGGTCGGGCTGGTCTGGATGACCGTGCAGTTCTGGGGGCGTATCCGGCGCAGCCAGGCGGAGGATCAGCTCCATGCCCGAGTGATCGGCACCGCCTGTGTGGTGGGGTGTGTCAGCCTGGCAGGGCTGTTGCTCAGCCTGGTTTTCGAAGCGCATGCGACAGCGCGCGCGTGGATCTTCACGGGGCTCTGGGGCTTTGTGGTGGTGGTCTATGTCACCGTGGCGCACCGCATGATTCCGTTTTTTACCTCCAGTGCCATGCCCATGGTTCAGGCCTGGCGCCCGTTCTGGGTGCTGTGGCTGATGCTGGCGGCGGCGGCGCTGCAGGTGCTGGCTGCTTGGCTGGAGCTGGCTGGAGTGCCGTCCAGCGCGGCTGGCACGGCATGGTTGCTGGTGCACGGCACGCTGCAATTGATGGTGGGCGGCGTGCTGGTCTGGCTGGCCTGGGTGTGGGGGCTGGTGCAAAGCCTGAAGAACAAGTTGCTGGCCATGTTGCACATCGGCTTTCTGTGGCTGGGTGTGGCGTTCCTGCTGGGTGGGGTGTCGCAGTGGCTGGTGGGCACGCTGGGCATGGGAGTGCTGGCACTGGGAGCGCTGCACGCGCTGACCATGGGCTGCCTCGCCTCGCTGATGCTGGCCATGGTCACGCGTGTGTCCTGCGGCCACAGCGGCCGCGCGCTGGTGGCTGACCGCATTGCCTGGTCGCTGTTCTGGTGCCTGCAGGCGGCTGCGCTGCTGCGCATCGCAGCGTCTGTTCCGGGCATCGCCGGGCTCTCTTTGCCGTGGTTGTTGCCCGTGGCGGCCGGCCTGTGGGCTGGCACCATGGGAGTCTGGGGGCTGCGGCTGGGGCGTTGGTACGGTTGCCTGCGTGCCGATGGGCGACCGGGCTGATGCATGGATCTGCCCATGGCTGACACGCCCGTTCCATTGAACAACGTGCCCGTTGCGGCGCACCCCGCTATCTCGGACGACGGCGCAGTGGCCGCCATGGCCACGGCGCTGATGCAGTCACGCCAGACCATCCTGCCCAAGCGGCTGGGTGCCCCCGGCCCGGCGCCCGCCGAGTTGGCCAGCATCGTCAATGCCGCCGCCCATGCGCCCGACCATGGCCAGTTGCTGCCCTGGCGCTTTGTGCTGGTACCTGATGCAGCGCGCCCCCTGTTGGCCGAGGTGTTTGCGCAGGCGCTGCTGGAGCGTGATCCCGGCGCCACGCCCGAGCAGTGCGGCCAGGCGCGCGAAAAAGCCTTCCGTGCGCCGGTGCTGATGCTGGTGGTGGTGGATGGCGAACGCGGCGACCCCGAGATTGACTTGGCCGAGCGGCTGCTTTCAGCGGGTTGCGCCGTGCAGAACATGCTGCTGATGGCCACCGCACAGGGCTATGGATCGGCGCTGACCAGCGGCAAAGCCCTCAAGGCGGCCAGCCTGCGGGCGTTGTTTCGGCTGTCGGCTTGCGAGCAGGCCCTGTGCTTTATCAGCATTGGCACCGTGCTGTCGCGCAAGGCGGCGCGTGCGCGCCCCATGGCAGGCACCTACGTCAGCACGCTGGACGCAGACCGGGGCGTGGTGCCTGGATTCTGACCCTTGCCAACTTCTTTCATTGCGAGATTTTTTCCATGGATATTTCCAGCTTCGACGATCTGCTGCAAGCCGCGCGCATGCAGCCCGAACCCCAGCGTCTTCTGTTTGTGTTTGCAGCGGTTGAATTGCCCGACGATGCCACCCCCGCCCAGCGCGCGCGCTTTGAAGCCGGGCAGGGCGGCGCCCTGGTGCCGCTGATGTGTGTGGACAAAACCCCACAGGAGTTGCCCTCGTTCAGTGCCCTGGTGGAAGAGGCCCGCCAGTTCACTGCCCCCGGCCACGACTGGGCCATCGTGTTCGCTGCGGCCCTGTCGGGCACGCTGAACCAGGCCCCCAGCAGCGCCGATGCCGAGGCGCCCCTGCAGCGCATGGTCGATGCCATCAAGGGCGGCGCGCATGGTGCCTACATTCCGTTTGACCGACAGGGTCAGCCGGTCCGGTTCGGGTGAGCGCCGAGATGGGCACGACCTCCGCCTTGCCCGGTTTCAATGCCCCTTCGGTGGGGTTTGAGCAGCCCTTTGCCATGCTGGAGGCATGCCACGAGCGCGTGCAGCGCACGCTGGCCCTGCTGCAGCGGCTGCGCGCCCATGTGCTGGAGCACGGCGCAGATGTGCCCGCACAGCAGGCCGCGCGCGACGTGCTGCGCTACTTTGACATCGCGGCGCCCCTGCACCATGAAGACGAGGAGCTGCATGTGTTTCCGCTGCTCCTGGCGCAAGGCTCCCCTGACGTGGCTGCGCTGGTGCGGCGCCTGCAGGACGACCATGCCTGCATGGCCGCCGACTGGGCTGATGCACGCAAGGCGCTTCAGGCCCTGGTCGATGGCGATCTGAAGGGGTTCAGCGATGCCGATGGTGCAGCGTTTGACCAATTCACGGCCCGGTACGACCGGCACATCGCCGACGAGGAAACCGTGGCCTACCCTTCGGCACAAGCCCTGCTGGCAGCGCCTGCGCTGCAGGCCATGGGCAACGAAATGGCTGCCCGACGCAAGGCGCCGCCGCCAGCGCGGCAATAATTCAAAAAAGATAGCTGTTCGCGCTTATTGGATAAGCGCCAGAGCCCGATTTGCCTAAAAATCGCTTCGCAAAGAGCGACGCCTGCCATGCCCCAAGGGCATGGGCGCGCTGCACGAGGCTGGGGCGTGCACGCTGGATACTGGCGGACTCGTATGCGTAACCCTCTGCTTTTTGCCCGCGTGGCCATCACCTTGGCCCTGGCCTGGGCTGCCGCCGCCGCCTGTGTGGCACTGCACACCCCGCTGCCCTGGATGATCGGCCCGCTGCTGGTCACCTCGCTGCTGTCCATCGGTGGCGCACCCACCGAAAGCTGGGCCCCGCTGCGCAATGCTGGCCAGTGGTCGATTGGCGCCTCGCTGGGGCTTTATTTCACGCCACAGGTGGTGGCGCTGGTGGCCAGCCTGTGGTGGGCCATCGCGCTGGGCATTGTGTGGGCGCTGGTGCTGGGCTGGCTGTTTGGTGTCTGGCTGTACCGGGTTCATGCGCCGCGCATGCATGGCGTGCCGGCGTCGATGATGCGGGCCACCAGCTATTTCTCGGGGGCCATTGGCGCGGCGTCTGAAATGACGCTGCTGGCCGAGCGCGAAAATGCCCGCACCGACCTCGTGGCCGCCAGCCACAGCCTGCGCCTGCTGATCGTCACGGTGACCATTCCCTTTGCGCTGCAGTGGAGCGGCCTGCATGGCCTCGATATCCTGCCGCCCACCGTGCGCGCAGTGAGCTGGCCGGGGCTGGCGCTGCTGGCCCTTCTTACCGGTGCGGGTGCGCTGGTCATGGACCGGCTGGGCCGCGCCAACCCCTGGTTCATGGGCGCGCTGGTGGTGTCGATGGGGCTGGCCATGGCGG
>DAOPUP010000228.1:0-4515 GCA_035350655.1 Acidovorax sp.
GTAGACGACCGCATGGCGTGCCGTGGCATCGAGCGCATCGGCTTCGAGGTCGGCCGCAATGCCCTGCTCGCGCACAAACACGGCAGTGCGCAGACGGCCTGCGTCGCGGCCCAATGCGTTCCAGTCGCCGGTGCGCACCTCGGCCATATCAGCGCCCGCCTCAAAGCCCTCGAAAATAGCGCGCAGCGCAGGCGGCACCGGGCGCGAGGTCTGTGTTGCCGGGTCGGCAAACACGTAAACCAGTTCGCCCGACACCAGCAGCTGGTCGCCGCTGAAGATGGCCGATTGGAAGAGGCAGGACGAGTTGCCGATGCGCGCGCAGCGCAGGCCCACATCCAGGCTGTCATCGAGCCGCGCCGAGGCGTGGTACTCGACCGTGGCCTTCTTCACATACATCTCGCCACCCAGCACCAGCATGCTCGCCTCATAGGGCAGCGCCAGGGCACGCCAGTAGTCGGCCATGGCCGTGTCGATGTACATCAGGTAATGCGCGTTGAACACGATTTTTTGCATGTCCACCTCGGCCCAGCGCACACGCAGGTGGTGGAAACAACGGAAGTCACTGCGTTGCATGGTGCTCGTCACTCCAACGCGAAGGCCAGGCGCAGCGCACGGGCCGCATCCGCATGGGCCTGGCGCGCTTCGGGAATCGCGCGGCCCATCTTGATGAATTCGTGGGTCACGCCCCGGTAGATATCGAGGTCTACCGGCACGCCAGCCAGGCGCAGCTTGTCGGCGTACTCAATGCCTTCGTCCACCAGCGGGTCGCATTCGGCCAGCCCCATCCAGGCGGGTGCCACGCCCTCCACATCGGGGGCATGCAGGGGCGCAAAACGCCAGTCCTCACGCTCCTGGCGGCTGCTTACATAGTTGCCAAAGAACCAGCTGATGGCGGGCTCCTCCAGCACGAGGCCGCGCGCAAAGGTGGCGTGGGATGGCGTGTCCTGGTGGGCCGCGCAGCCCGGGTAGATCAGCAGCTGCAGCGCCAGCGGCAGGCCCGCGTCCCGCGCCAGGATGGCGTTCACCGCAGCCAGGGTGCCGCCTGCGCTGTCGCCGCCCACAGCCAGGCGCGCAGGATCTGCACCCAGTGTCTGGGCGTTGACGGCAAGCCAGGCCATGGCATCCCAGGCATCGTTGCTGGCCGTGGGAAAGCGGTGCTCCGGCGCCAGCCGGTAATCCAGCGACACCACCATGCACCCGGCCAGTCGCGCCAGTTCACGGCACAGGATGTCATGGGTGGCAATGCTGCCGATGGTGAAACCGCCGCCATGCAGGTACAGCAGCAGCGGCAGCCCTGCGTCGGTGGACGGCGCAAAGAGCCGTGCGGGAAGTGCGTAGCCGTCACGGGCCGGGATGTTCAAATCCTCCACTCGTGCCAGCGCGGCCTTGGGCACCTCCAGCACGCCCGACCCGGCTTCGTAGGCCACGCGGGCGTCCTGGGGCGAGCGGGTGTGCAGCGGTGGGTGGCCGGCGCGGGCCATGCGCTCGAGCACGCTGCGCATCTGGGGGGTAAGGCGGGTATGGTGGATGTGCAGGTCGATCAAGGGGCAAAGTCTCTGAAATGAACGCCCGCGCAAAGCGCGCGGGTGGTGGCACGATTCACTTGAAGCCCAGGCGCACGGGCGCAGCGCCGGGCAGTCCGTCGTAGGTGGCCGTCACCGACAGGCCGGCCTTGGGGGGCAGCAGCGGCGAGAACGAGCCCAGGCTGATCAGGTCGCCCGGCTGCATCGCCAGCCCTTCCTGCGCCAAGGCGCCAGCCAGCCACACCACGGCGTTGAGGGGATGGTCCAGGATATCGCTGCCCTTGCCGCCCCCCAGGCGCCCACCGGTGCCATCGGTCAGCACCACATTCATGTCAGCCAGCGCCTGCAGCAGCGCATAGCGCTCGGCCCGGTAGGCCGGCACGGGCAAAGGTGCTCCAGCCACCCCCAGGCGCGCGCCCACGTTGATGGCGCTCACGCCCGCGCCATTGAGCTTCGGCGGGGCCTGCACCATGAGGTCGGGCAATTCGATGAAGGGAATGACCTGGTCTACGGCCTCCAGCACCTGCATGGGGGTCTTGGCCTGATTGATGGCAGCGCTCTTCACGCGCACCAGCATGTCGGCCTCGTACAGCGGCCGGGCGCCAAACGCGGCGTCTACCACCGCGCCACTGGGCAGCACCATGCCCTCATACAGCTTGCCCCACACCGGCTTGTCGGTATTGAAGCGCTTTTGCACAGCGGGGTTGGTCAGGCCGGCCTTGTAGCCAATCACCTTGCCCAGTCGCTGGGCCAGCAGCTGGTTGAGCTTGGCGCGCGTGCAGGCGCCATCGGCATCCGAGAGGTTTTCAGGGTTGGCGGCCGGGGTTTTAGCTGCATAGTGGGCCGCCAGCTCGGCGGTCTGCGCGTCGGTCAGGCATTCGGCCTGCACGGCCGTCGCACCTGCGAAGGACAGGGCCAGCGCAATGAGGGTTTGCTTCGTTTTCATGCATGTCTCCTGGTTGTAAAGTGGCTGCGGCAATCGTAAACGCAACTTTCCCCCTCACCATGGCCTTCATCTACTACATCACCCAGATCCAGTTCGAATTCGGCGCCGTCAAGCTGCTGCAGCAGGAGTGCGAGCGCGTGGGCATCACGCGCCCACTGATCGTGACCGACCCCGGCGTGAAAGCCGCGGGCGTGCTGCAAAAGGCCCTCGATGCCCTGCCTGGCATGACCGTGGCCGTGTTTGACCAGACCCCCTCCAACCCCACCGAAGCCGCCGTGCGCGCCGCCGTGGCGGTGTACCAGGCCAACGGTTGCGACGGCCTGATCGCGGTGGGCGGCGGCTCGGCCATCGACTGCGCCAAGGGCATTGCGATTGCCGCCACGCACGAAGGGCCACTGACCCACTACGCCACCATCGAGGGCGGTTCGCCACGCATCACCGAACGCGCGGCACCGCTGATCGCCGTGCCCACCACCAGCGGCACCGGCAGCGAGGTGGCACGCGGCGCCATCCTCATCGTCGATGACCACCGCAAGCTGGGCTTTCACTCGTGGCACCTGGTGCCCAAGGCGGCCATCTGCGACCCCGAACTCACGCTGGGCCTGCCGCCCCTGCTGACGGCTGCCACGGGCATGGACGCCATCGCGCACTGCATGGAAACCTTCATGTCGGCCGCCTTCAACCCGCCGGCCGACGGCATTGCGCTGGACGGGCTGGAGCGTGGCTGGGCCCATATCGAGCAGGCCACCAAAAACGGCAGCGACCGCGACGCGCGCCTGCACATGATGAGCGCCAGCATGCAGGGCGCCATGGCATTCCAGAAAGGCCTGGGCGCCGTGCATTCGCTCAGCCACAGCCTGGGCGGCATCAACCCCCGCCTGCACCATGGCACGCTCAACGCCATGTTCCTGCCCGCCGTGATCGGCTTCAATGCGCAGGCCGAATCGGTTCAAAAAGAAAGGCGTCTCGAACGCATGGCCCGCGCCATGGGCCTGGCCTCGGCCGGCGACATCCCGCAGGCCATCCGCGACATGAACGCCCGCCTGGGCCTGCCCACCGGCCTGGCCGCCATGGGCGTGACCGAGGCGATGTTCGATGACATCATCAAGGGAGCCATGGCCGACCACTGCCACAAGACCAACCCGCGCGTGGCCACGGCCGACGAATACCGCGAGATGCTGACCCAGGCGCTTTGAGATCGGTGAGCCCTGTGCGTGGGCTCGATATCTTCACACTACAAAGGCTGCACCGCCCCCAAGTCGGGCCTGTGCAGCCACTCCCCCCACTCATCGGCCAGCTGCTGGCTGGCGCGGGTGGCGGCCAGCCAGGCGCGGGCGCGTGCCGTGGTGTCAGTGCCGTAATGCGTGAAATCATTGCGATCCGGCAGCTTGGCGTTGGGCAGGGTTTTGACCCACTCGGGGTTGGGTGACAGCAACACCATGGAATCGAGCGCAGGCGTGGTCTTGTGCCGCCAGGGAAGGCGTTTGTCGAGCCAGCCCGGCACCACCCGGTGCTGGAAATGCGGATACAGCACCAGCCCGGCGCCAGTGGCACGATGCCCAGGCAAGTTTTTATGGTGCTTTTGGCCTGTAGCGCCCGATAAATAAGCGCAGTCAGCTATGCTATTTATAGCAATATTATCCTCAACTCCGTAGCGCAGGTGCATGTGGTAGTCGGTAATACCGCCATCCCAATACGCACCGCGCGGGGCCCCCGCAATGTCATGCACCGCCTGCAGCACAAACGGAATCGAGCAACTGGCCTGCAGCGCCGACATGAAGTTGGCGGCGTTCAACGGCACCTGGCGGGTTCGGTAGTCACCGACCCCGAAGGGCAATGCGGCGCAGGCACCATCCGCATCCGGCGACGAGAACACCACGCGCTCCAGCCAGGCCCCCATCGCCTTGCGGTGCAACGCGTTGGTCAAAAAAGCCGCCAGATACCCCACGGGCGTGGCCACGGGGTGTTCACGCCCCAGCAGGCGGCGCCCGCGTGAGGTGACGATGTGCAGGCGGTAGCGCGGATGCAGCAACACCTCCTGCACCC
>DAOPUP010000229.1:0-4515 GCA_035350655.1 Acidovorax sp.
GAAGACACCACCGACGTGCATGTGCGCGAGCGCAACGTGGGCTTTGTGTTCCAGCACTACGCGCTGTTCCGCCACATGACGGTGTTCGAGAACGTGGCCTTCGGCCTGCGCGTCAAACCCCGCGCCGAGCGGCCGAGCGAAGCGCAGATCAAGCAGAAGGTGACCGACCTGCTCAAGCTCGTGCAGCTCGACTGGCTGGCCGACCGGTTTCCGTCGCAGCTCTCGGGCGGCCAGCGCCAGCGCATTGCCCTGGCCCGCGCGCTGGCGGTGGAGCCCAAGGTGCTGCTGCTCGACGAGCCCTTCGGCGCACTCGATGCCAAAGTGCGCAAGGAACTGCGCCGCTGGCTGCGCCGCCTGCACGACGAACTGCATGTCACCAGCATTTTCGTGACGCACGACCAGGAGGAGGCACTCGAGGTGGCCGACCGCGTGGTCGTCATCAACCAGGGGCGCATTGAGCAAAGCGGTTCGCCCCAGCAGGTATGGGACCACCCCGCCAGCCCGTTCGTCTATGGCTTCCTCGGGGATGTCAACCTGTTCCATGGCCGCGCACACGAAGGGCAGGTGCACCTCGAGGGCATGCAGATCGATTCGCCCGAGCACAGCCAGGCACAGAACGCCAAGGCCTTTGCCTATGTGCGTCCGCACGACCTGGACGTGCAGCGCTATTCACCCGGCGCCGGGCTCGACGCCGATGGCCGCCCACGCGGCATCGTCGCGCAGCTCAGCCGCGCCATCGTGGTGGGCCCCATTGCGCGGCTGGAACTTATTCCGTCCGACGACCACAAACCAGCGGACAATGCGTCCCCGGACCACTTGATCGAAGCGCAGATTCCGGCGCAGCAGTTCAAGGAGATGGGCTTCAAAGAGGGTGAAACGCTGGTGGTGACACCGCGCCATGCCCGGGTTTTTCTGGATCACGCCGCTGGCATCTGAGCCGCTTCTCCTTGGGGAGCGGCGTCGGGCGCGACGCGGCTTTGAGGGACAAGAATGATGGTGTTGAACTGGATCGATCAGGCCCCGCGCCGTGTGCTCGCACTGATCAGCGTGGCTTGCGTGGCCATGCTGGCTTTTGGCATGTATTTGCAGCACGTGGTGGGCCTGGAGCCTTGCCCCATGTGCATCGTGCAGCGCTATGCGCTCATTGGTGTCGCAGTCTTCACCGCCCTGGCAAGCGCCAGGGGCAACAAGGGCTGGTGGATGACCTGGGCCTTGCTGGCCGTGCTCACGGCCGGCTTCGGTGCCTTCGTGGCGGCCCGCCAGAGCTGGCTGCAGTGGTATCCGCCCGAGATCGCCACCTGTGGCCGCGATTTTTACGGCATGATTGAAAACTACCCCATCAGCCGCGCGATTCCCATGATCTTCCGTGGCTCGGGCGATTGCACGGCGATCGACTGGACCTTCCTCGGTGGCTCGATTGCCAACTGGTCGTTCATCTGGTTCACGGTGTTTGTCCTGCTGATACCGGTGCTGCTGGTGCGTGCCCTCAAGGGTGGCCGCCGCGGCGGTTCGGGCGGTTCGACTGCGTGATACCACTGGCGCTCCTTGACCTTCGAAAAAGGCGCTCTGCGGAGCGTCTTTTGTTTTTTCAGGCGGGTTATCGGTGGCAACCGACCCATGTGAGATACCCCGGCCTTCTTGCTTATCACTTCCTAGAATGAACGGCATGAACGAACTTATCGAGTTAGCCCAGGTCGGTGATTCACCAGAAATTGCAGCCTTGGTAAACAAGGCATATCGGCCTGAATCTGATGTCGTTGGGTGGACCCATGAATCTGCCTTGGTTGCTGGGGATAGAACGTCTTCCCGGCAAGTGGAGAATCTTTTCAGGCAAGACTCATTCGTGCTTGTCATGAAACGTAACGGCGAAGTGGTGGCCTGTGTTCATGTGGAGCTTGCAGACAACGATTGCTGGATAGGCATGCTTGCAACCCTCCCTGCAGACCAAAATTCTGGGGTGGGGAAAAGAATGCTCTTGGCTGCCGAAGCGTCTGCAATAGAGCATTTCACTCCAAAGCGATTGATGATGTCTGTGCTTTCTTCCAGGCCGGAATTACTGAGCTTTTATCAACGAAGAGGCTACCAATTGACTGGCCAAGTCAGCGACTATCCGCGAGAAGTGGGTGTGGGTACACCTTTGTCAAAGGAGTTGAAGGTCTTGGCGCTGCAGAAGCTGCTGTAGGCATCCATGCAAGTTGCTTAAGACTGCTTCTGGTCGAAATCGGAAGCTTGTTTCCCCGTATCGCTCGCCGGCGCCAAGGCTCCCTCGGGGAGCGGAAACAGCATCCCCTGCGTGCCGTCCACCCACGCCGGCAGCTTGTGCATCACGCTTACAAACAGGCGGCTTGCTTGCCACTGTGCCAGCCAGCCCTGCAGATGGGGCCAGGGCTGTACGCTCCACCACGCTGTATCAATGCCAGCGAACTGGCGCACGAAAGGGGCCATGGCCATGTCGGCCAGTGTCGCGTGGGAGCCGAACAGGTAAGGCTGGGCGCACAGGTGCGCGTCCAGTGCGCTCAGCCAGGCCACGGCCTTCGCGCGTTCCACATCGATGTCGGCATCGGGGTAGCGGCTGGGGTACTTGCACCGGTCCAGCGCGTGTTTGAACGGGCCATCGCACATGGCGATCAGTGCCTGCATGTCCTGCATATTCCCTTGACTCGGCGTGAGCCAGCCCTCGGGGTCGTGCTGCGCCAGCGCCCACAGCATGATGTCCAGGCTCTGATCCAGCACCTGCCCGTCCGATAGCACCAGCACGGGCACCGTGCCCTTGGGCGATGCCTGCAGCAGGCCCTGCGGCTTGTTGCGCATCACTACCTCACGCAGTTCGCAGGCCTGGCCACTCACGGCCAGCGCCGATCGCGCGCGCATGGCGTAGGGACAGCGGCGGAAGGAATACAGGACGGGCAGGGCGCTCACGCGGCGTCCCCTTTGTCGTCATCCGTATCCTGGGCGCGCGCGGGTGCGGGACGGCCGGGTTGCCGAGCGCCGATGTGTTCCTGCCCGCGCTGCCGGGCCAGCTGCATTTGCCGCTCTCGCTCGGCCAGCGCACGTTCCTGCTCGGGCGTGCGGGTGCCGTGGCAGTAGGGGCAGCTCACACCAGGCACGTAGTGCAGTGACTGCAGCTCCGCCTCGCCCAGCGGCATGCGGCAGGAGCGGCACAGCTGGTGGTGGCCGGGCGCCAGGCCATGGCCCACGGACACGCGCTCGTCGAACACGAAACAGTCGCCATGCCAGCGGCTGGTTTCCTCGGGCACGGTTTCCAAGTATTTGAGAATGCCGCCTTCGAGGTGGAAAACCTCGTCAAAGCCTTGCGACTTGAGTAGCGCGGTGGATTTTTCGCAGCGGATGCCGCCCGTGCAGAACATCGCCACACGGGGCCTGCCGGCCAGCACGCCGCCCGGTTGCGATTGCTGGGCGACCCAGGCTGGAAACTCGGCAAAGCTTTTCGTGTGCGGGTTGATGGCCCGCTCGAAGCTGCCAATTCCCACCTCGTAGTCGTTGCGCGTGTCCACCACCACCACGCCCGGGTCGGCAATCAGCGCGTTCCAGTCCTCGGGCTTCACGTAGGTGCCGGCGTTGCGTGCGGGGTTCAGGCCCGGCACGCCCAGCGTGACGATCTCGCGCTTGAGCCGCACCCGCATGCGGTAGAACGGCATGCGCTCGGCAGGTGCCTCCTTGTGCTGCAGGGCGGCAAAGCGGGCGTCGCTGCGCAGCCAGTCCAGCACCGCGTGGACTGCGGCGGCTTCGCCCGCGATGGTGCCGTTGATGCCCTCGGGCGCCAGCAGCAGCATGCCGCGCACGCTTTGTTCGTCGCACAGCGCCTGCAGCGGCGCGCGCAAATCAGCGCAGTCGGGCAGATCGACGAACTGGTAGAGGGCGACGGTGAGATAGCGGGCGGTGACCGGTGGCACGAAAGGGGCGCTTTTCAAAAGGTGGTTGCAGGTGCGGGTGAGGGCCGCGGCCAGTGTTCGGTGCGGTGCAAGGGGGGCGGCAGCGAAAGTGCTCAGCGGCTCAGAGCTTCTTGACCAGCACCTGGCTGCGCCGGTCCCAGTTGTACTTGCGCTTGCGGGCCTCGGGCAGCCAGTCGGGGTCCACCACCACGAAGCCGCGCTTGATGAACCAGTGCATGGTGCGCGTGGTCAGCACGAAGATGCTGTCCAGCCCCAGGGCGCGGGCGCGCTGCTCGATGCGTTTGAGCAGTTTTTCGCCGTCGCCCGTGCCCTGGCTTTGTGGCGACACCGTGACCGCGGCCATCTCGGCCGTGCGGGCCTCGGGGTAGGGGTAGAGCGCGGCGCAGCCGAAGATCACGCCATCGTGCTCGATCACGGTGTAGCTCTCGATGTCGCGCTCGATCTCGGTGCGGTCGCGCTTGACCAGTGTGCCATCTTTTTCGAACGGTTCGATCAGTTGCAGGATACCGCCCACGTCGTCGATGGTGGCCTCGCGCAGCTCTTCGAGCTTTTCATCGATGACCATGGTGCCGATGCCGTCGTGCACGTACACCTCCAGCAG
>DAOPUP010000230.1:0-4508 GCA_035350655.1 Acidovorax sp.
CTACCTCTTCGTCTGCGTGGGCGGCGGCGGCCTGCTGGCCGGCAGCCTGCTGGCCAGCAGGCCGCCGCCGCCCACGCAGACGAAGAGGTAGTCGAGGTGGGGCACATCTTCCAGCAGCTCCTTGGCTGCAGAGCCTTGTCCGGCAATAACGTGTGGATGGTCAAACGGCGGCACCAGCGTCATGCCGCGCTCATGCGCCATGCGGCGGCTGATGGCCTCGCGGTCTTCGGTGTAGCGGTTGTAGGTGACCACCTGCGCGCCATAGCCGCGCGTGGCCGCCATCTTGGCGGCAGGGGCGTCCTCGGGCATGACGATGACGGCGGGCATGTCCAGCAGCCGCGCCGACATGGCGATGGCCTGGGCATGGTTGCCGGCCGAGAACGCCAGCACCCCGTTGCGGTGCTGCTCTTCGGTGAACTGGGCCAGGGTGTTGAACGCGCCACGGAATTTGAAGGAGCCGGTGCGCTGCAGGTTCTCGCACTTGAAGAACAGCTGCGCGCCCAGCCGTTCGTCGGCGGTGGTGGAGCGCAGCACCGGGGTGCGGTGTGCCATGCCGTGCAGACGGTGGTCGGCGTCGGCCACGTCGGCGTAGGTGGGCACGAAAGTGGGCACGGGAAAGGGTGTCTGGGTCATGTCGGCATCCTTGGGCAGGCGGGACGCCGGGAAGCGGCAGCCACGCCGTTGCATCATAGCCCGTTGCTGCGACACTTCAAACGAAAATGCTCGCTAGCGCTTGTTCTGTAAGCACTGGCAGCTATAGATTTTGATGCATTGTTGGCGCCTCAGGTGGGGCGTGCGTTGCACCGTGCGGGTGGATCGGCGCACCGCCCGGTTGCCGGCGCGCAGTCAGGGGCAGTGACGTGGGGCGTGGCCTGTGACCGGTGCGCTGCTTCCCCCTGCGTTGCCTGCGCGCGCCCGCCGTGTCAACGTCGCCGGCCACTGCCGCCGAAGATACCGCCCAGCACGCCGCGCAGAATCTCCCTGCCCAGCGATGTGCCCATGGTGCGCACCGCTGACTTGGCCATGGTCTGGGCCAGGCCGTCGCGCTTGCCGCCGCGCGGGCCGGTGCTTCCAAACAGCACGTCGTTGAGCCCGCCCAGCAGTCCACCTTCTTCGGCGGGCGCCGCGCTGGCACTCTTGCCATTGCCTGGCCTGCTTTCTGCATGTTCGCTCGCCTCCGTGGCCCGGCCCTTGAGTTTTTCGTAGGCCGATTCGCGGTCCACCATCTTTTCGTACACACCGGCCACCAGCGAGTTGGCCATCAGCACCTGGCGCTGCTGCGGCGTGATGGGGCCGAGCTGGCTGCCGGGGGGCAGCACAAACACACGCTCGGTCACGCTGGGGCGGCCCTTGGCGTCCAGAAAGCTCACCAGTGCCTCGCCCACGGCCAGTTCGGTGATGGCGGTCTCGATATCGAGGCCCGGCTTTTGCCGCATGGTGGTCGCGGTGGCCTTCACGGCCTTCTGGTCGCGCGGCGTGAAGGCGCGCAGCGCATGCTGCACGCGGTTGCCCAGCTGGGCCAGCACGCTGTCGGGAATGTCCAGCGGGTTCTGCGTGACAAAGTACACGCCCACGCCCTTGGAACGCACCAAGCGCACCACCAGCTCGATGCGCTCGACCAGCACCTTGGGTGCCTCGTTGAACAGCAGGTGGGCCTCGTCGAAGAAGAACACGAGTTTGGGTTGCTCGGGGTCGCCGATTTCGGGCAGCTGCTCGAACAGCTCGGACAGCATCCACAGCAAAAAGGTGGCGTACAGGCGCGGCGAGTTCATGAGCTTGTCGGCCGCCAGGATGTTCACCACGCCATGACCATCTACGGTCTGCATGAAATCCTGGATGTCGAGCATGGGTTCGCCGAAGAATTTGTCGCCGCCCTGACCTTCGATCTGCAGCAGCCCGCGCTGAATGGCGCCCACGCTGGCGGCGCTGACGTTGCCGTATTCGGTGGTGAAATCCTTGGCGTTGTCCCCCACATACTGCAGCATGGCGCGCAGGTCTTTCAGGTCCAGCAGCAGCATGCCGTTGTCGTCGGCGATCTTGAACACCAGGTTGAGCACGCCGAGCTGCGTTTCGTTGAGGTTGAGCATGCGGCCCAGCAGCAGCGGCCCCATGTCGGAGATGGTGGCGCGCACCGGGTGGCCCTGTTCGCCAAACACGTCCCACAGCGTGGTGGGGCAGGCCAGGGGGGTAGGGAGATCCAGGCCACGCTCCTTGAGCACGGCGGCCAGCTTGTCGCCTATCTTGCCGCTCTGGCTGGCACCGGTGAGGTCGCCTTTCACGTCGGCCATGAACACTGGCACGCCGATGCGCGAGAAATTCTCAGCCAGGGTCTGCAGAGTCACGGTCTTGCCCGTGCCCGTGGCACCGGTGATGAGCCCGTGGCGGTTGGCCAGGCCCGGCAGCAGTTGGCATTCAATGGTGTCGTGCTTGGCAATCAGAAGGGGTTCGGCCATTTCGGGTTTCCTCGGGGACGGATCGGGGCAAAAGTAAAATCGCGATCGGTAGATTAAATCAATACAAAGGACTTCCCGTGGCAGGACACAGCAAATGGGCGAATATCCAGCATCGCAAGGGGCGGCAGGACGAAAAGCGCGGCAAGATCTGGACGCGCATCATTCGCGAAATCACCGTGGCCGCCCGCGCAGGCGGCGGTGACCTGTCTGCCAACCCCCGCCTGCGCCTGGCAGTGGACAAGGCCAAGGCGGCCAACATGCCCGCCGACCGTATCAAATACAACATCGACAAGGCCACCGGCAACGCCGAAGGTCTGACGTATGAAGAAATCCGCTACGAAGGCTATGGCATCGGCGGCGCCGCCATCATGATCGACACCATGACCGACAACCGCGTGCGCACCGTGGCCGAAGTGCGCCATGCGTTCAGCAAGCACGGTGGCAACATGGGCACCGAAGGCTCGGTGGTGTTCCAGTTCAAGCACTGTGGCCAGCTGATTTTTGCCCCTGGCACCAGCGAAGACAAGGTGATGGAAGTGGCGCTGGAGGCGGGCGCCGAAGATGTGCTGACCGACGACGATGGTGCGGTGGAGGTGCTGACTGCGCCTGCCGACTTCGAAGCCGTGAAGAATGCACTGGAAGCCGCAGGGCTGACTGCCGAGATGGCGGGCGTGACCATGCGGCCCGAAAACACCATCGAACTGACGGGCGAAGACGCCGCCAAGATGCAGAAGCTGCTGGATGTGCTGGAAGACCTGGACGACACCCAGGAGGTCTATCACAACGCTGCGCTCTGATTTTGAGCCAGTGGATCGCCGCTTTTTTCTTGCGCCGACCTGTTTCCCGACTGATATTTTCCCGAACCCCGCCCAGCAGCCCAGTGCTGCGGGCCGGGTTCACCAAAGGCTCCTATGAAAGTACTTGTGATTGGTGGCGGCGGCCGTGAACACGCAATGGCCTGGAAGCTGAGCCAGTCGCCCAAGGTGACCAGGGTGTACGTGGCGCCCGGCAACGGGGGCACCGCCCTGAACGCCAAGCTCGAAAACGTGGCGATTTCTGACGTGCGAGAACTGCGCACCTGGGCCCAGGCCGAGAAGATCGCCCTCACGGTGGTGGGCCCCGAGGCCCCGCTGGCCGCGGGTGTGGTGGACGAGTTCCGTGCCCACGGCCTGCGCATCTTCGGGCCCACCAAGGCCGCAGCGCAGCTCGAAAGCTCCAAGGCCTTTTCCAAGGCCTTCATGCGCCGCCATGGCATTCCCACGGCCGACTACGACAGCTTCACTGACCCGGTGGCGGCCCACGCCTATGTGGACCGCCTGGGCGCGCCCATCGTCATCAAGGCCGACGGCCTGGCTGCAGGCAAGGGCGTGGTGGTGGCCATGACGCTGCAAGAGGCGCATGATGCCGTCGATTTCATGCTGGTGGACAACAAATACGGCGTGGCGCACAACGAGGGTGGCGCCCGGGTCGTGATCGAGGAATTCCTTGAAGGTGAAGAGGCCAGCTTCATCGTGCTGTGCGACGGCAAGAATGTGTTGGCCCTGGCCACCAGCCAGGACCACAAGCGCCTGAAGGACGGTGACGAAGGCCCCAACACCGGAGGCATGGGCGCGTATTCACCCGCGCCCGTGGTGACGGCCGATGTGCACGCCCGCGCTATGCGCGAGATTATCCTGCCCACCATCCGTGGCATGGAAAAGGATGGCATTCCCTACACCGGTTTTCTGTACGCCGGGTTGATGATCGACGCCAAGGGCCATCCCAAGACGCTGGAATTCAACTGCCGCATGGGCGACCCCGAGACGCAGCCCATCCTGATGCGCCTGAAGAGTGACCTGTTCGACGTGCTGGGCGCCGGTGTGGACGGCAAGCTCGACCAGATCGAGTTGCAGTGGGACCGCCGCACCGCTTTGGGCGTGGTCATGGCCGCGCACGGCTACCCCGAGTCGCCACGCAAGGGCGACACGATCACCGGCTTGCCTGCGGAGGCCGACGATGCCGTGGTATTCCATGCAGGAACGGCGCTCCATGATGGTGTGGTCAGTGTCACCGGAG
>DAOPUP010000231.1:0-4506 GCA_035350655.1 Acidovorax sp.
GGTTTCACGACGCCGCCAATTCGATCGCCACGGTGGTGTCCACCGGCGTGCTCAAGCCGGCCCAGGCCGTCTTGTTTGCCGCGTTTTTCAACGTGGTGGCCATTTTCATTTTTCATTTGAGCGTTGCGGCCACGGTGGGCAAGGGAATTGTCCAGCCCGGTGTGGTGGACACCCATGTGGTGTTTGGCGCACTGGTGGGGGCCATCACCTGGAACGTGATCACTTGGTACTACGGCATTCCCAGCAGTTCTTCGCATGCGCTGATCGGCGGCATTGTGGGTGCCGTGATCGCCAAGGCCGGGGCTGGTTCGCTGATTTCGGCGGGCATCCTGAAAACCGTGGCCTTCATCTTTGTGTCGCCGTTGCTGGGGTTCCTGCTGGGTTCGCTGATGATGGTGCTGGTGTCGTGGATGTTCCGGCGCGCGCGCCCCAGCAAGGTGGACAAGTGGTTTCGCCGCCTGCAGCTCGTGTCTGCCGGAGCCTACAGCCTGGGGCATGGGGGCAATGATGCGCAAAAGACCATTGGCATCATCTGGCTGTTGCTGATTGCCACAGGGTATGCATCGGCGGCGGATGCCTCGCCACCCACTTGGACGATTGTGTGTTGTTATGTGGCGATCGGCCTGGGCACCATGTTCGGTGGCTGGCGCATCGTGAAAACCATGGGGCAGAAAATCACCAAGCTCAAGCCCGTGGGCGGGTTCTGCGCGGAAACGGGTGGCGCGTTGACGCTGTTCCTGGCTACCGCGCTGGGGATTCCGGTCTCCACCACCCACACGATTACCGGCGCGATTGTCGGGGTGGGTTCCACGCAGCGCGCCAGCGCGGTGCGCTGGGGCGTGGCAGGCAACATCATCTGGGCCTGGGTGCTGACCATTCCGGCCAGCGCCTTCGTTGCTGCCATTGCTTACTGGGTCAGCCTGCAGCTGTACTGAATTCGCAGGTCGCTATCAAAGAAAGAGCTTCCAGCGCTTGATATAAAGGCGCTGGAAGCTCTTTTGGTTTGAAATGAATGCTTACTGCGAGATCTTGCGTGCTTCCTCGATCTGGTACTCGAAATAGCGCTGGAAGCTGAAGGCGAGGCTGGCCATCAGCACAGTCGTGCCGATCAGTAGTGCCAGCCCGATGGCGAAAATGGTGGCCCATCGGGTCCGGCCTGCAGGCGCATCGGGCATGGCCGCCGGATTGAAGCGGGCGTTCCATTGCTCGGGGGGCATCAGGCCATACCGGATGGCTTGCAGTGCGCAGCCTGCCATGGTGAACCCGAGCAGCGGTATCAGCACCCAGCTGGAGTGATCGTCCTGCCCCAACTCCTGCACCCGCTGGATGCCATACAGGCCCAGCGCTGTGGGAATGGGCAGCAGCCAGCCGAGCATGTCGCCAAGGCCGTGCAGATAAAAGCGGTGCAGGCCCAGTGGCCCGCCCACGAAGGCGAGCCAAGCCGCCACGGTTTTGTTTTTCATCGCCGGGCCGCCCCAAGATGAAAAGCGGCCCGCTTTGGGGGCAGTGACCACACGAAGTGGGGAGCGTGGGGGTAATTGTTCATGCTCTGATTATTCCGGTGAAGTGGTGTCCCCGGCGCCCAGGGTCTTTTCCATCAGCACGATGTCGCGCCAGGCGCCGAATTTCCAGCCCACCGAACGCATGGTGCCCACATCGGTGAAGCCCAGCGCGCGGTGCAGTCCGATCGAGCCTGCGTTGGCCGAGTCGCCAATCACTGCCAGCAGCTTGCGCACGCCGGCGGCCTCGGCCTGCACGGCCAGTTCCGCCAGCAACTGGCGTCCCACGCCCATGCTGCGCGCGCTGTCGGCCACATAAATCGAGTCTTCGGCGGAGAAGCGGTAGGCCGGGCGCGGCTTGAACCAGTTGGCGTAGGCAAAGCCCAGAATCTGCCCGCCCTGTTCGGCCACCAGCCAGGGCAGCCCCCGTGCCAGCACGTCTGCCCGGCGGCCGGCCATGTCGGCTTCGGAGGGTGGGTCGATCTCGAACGTGCCGGTGCCGTGCAGCACATGGTGGGCATAAATTGCAGTGATCGCAGGCAGATCGTTGTGGGTGCTGGGGCGAATAGTGAGCATGAAAGAGGGAAATGGATATAATCGCGGGCTTTGCAGCGTGTCGCTGGCCGGGTGGCCATGTCGCGTGTCTCAAGCGTTGCGAATATGGTTGCGAACACTGTGGCTCAAGGCAAATATTGCCGGAGTTCAACACCCGAAGGATAAATCATGG
The DNA here is from genome assembly GCA_035350655.1 of Acidovorax sp. Lineage (GTDB taxonomy): Bacteria > Pseudomonadota > Gammaproteobacteria > Burkholderiales > Burkholderiaceae_C > Acidovorax. The sequence continues at coordinate 2,227 of DAOPUP010000231.1, forward strand.
TCGTCATTCGACTCTCCCGCGGCGGCTCCAAAGGCCGTCCTTTCTTCAATATCGTCGTTGCTGACAAGCGCGTGCGCCGTGACGGCCGCTTCATCGAGCGCATCGGCTTCTACAACCCCACCGCCAAGGAAACCGAAGAAGGCCTGCGCATCGTGCAAGACCGTCTGACGTACTGGAAGAGCGTGGGCGCCCAGTCCTCGCCTACCGTGGACCGCCTGATCAAGCAAGCCGCCAAGAAGGCTGCTTAAAGCTCCCCGAAAAGGGCGGGTTCCGTGGGCTTGCCCGGCGGAACCCGCCCTTTTCTTTTTGCACGAGGTAATCCCATGGCTGCATCCCCGACGCTAGAACCCGCCGAACTCCCTGCCGATGCCGTCGAGGTCGGGCGCATTGCCGATGCCTGGGGCGTCAAGGGCTGGTTCAAGGTGGTATCGCACAGCACCACCCCCGAGGCGCTGTTCGCCGCCAAGCGCTGGTATCTGCAGCCTTCCGAGCGGGGCGCCAAGACGTTTTCTGGTACGGTGCAGTTGCAGATTCGCCAGGCCAAGGACCATTCCGACACGGTGGTGGCCTGGGCGCAGGGCATCGATGACCGCGATGCTGCAGAGGCCTTGCGGGGCGCGCGCATTTTTGTGCCCCGGTCGGGCTTTCCCGCCACCACGCAAGACGAGTACTACTGGGTCGATTTGATCGGCCTCTCGGTCATCAACCGCGAAGGCGTGGTGCTGGGCCTGGTGCAAGAGCTGATGTCCACCGGCCCGCAGACCGTGTTGGTGCTGACCTACGAACAGGACGGCAAGGCGCACGAGCGCATGATTCCGTTCGTCTCGGCGTTTGTCGATAAGGTGGATTTGGCTGAAAAGCGCATCACGGTCGACTGGCAGCCGGACTACTGACCCGCCCGCCCTTCGGCGCACCGTGCACCATGCGTTTCGACATCATCACCCTGTTCCCGGAGTTGTTTGCACCGTTTCTGGCCAGCGGCGTGACCCGCCGCGCCTATGCCAGCGGGCAGGTCGATGTGCATCTGTGGAATCCGCGCGACCATGCCGAGGGCAACTACCGCCGCGTGGACGACCGCCCCTTTGGCGGCGGCCCGGGCATGGTGATGCTGGCTGAACCCCTGGCGCGGTGCCTGGCGGCCATCCGGGCCGAACGCGGCGAACCGGAAGACGGCCAGGCGCCGCTGGTGCTTTTTTCGCCCATTGGGGAATCGCTCAACCATGCCGCAGTGGAGCGCTGGTCTGCCAGTGCGGGCGCTGTTTTGCTGTGCGGGCGCTACGAAGGCATCGACCAGCGCTTTATCGACGTCCATGTCGATCTGCAGATGAGTCTGGGTGATTTCGTGCTTTCGGGCGGTGAAATCGCCGCCATGGCCTTGCTCGATGCCGTGGCGCGCCTGCAGCCGGGGGTGCTTAACGATGAGGGCAGTCACCAGCTCGACAGCTTCAATCCGGCGCTCGATGGCTTGCTCGATTGCCCGCATTACACCCGCCCCGAGGAATGGGCGGGTCGCTCGGTGCCCGCGCCGCTGATGTCGGGGCACCACGCGCAGATCGAGCGCTGGCGGCGCGATCAGCGCCTGGCCGTCACCGCAAAACACCGGCCCGACCTGATCGATGCGGCTCGCAACGCAGGGCGTCTTGCGCCTGCCGATGAGGCTGTATTGGCCAAGCTGGCCTGAATGGTTATAATCAAAAGCTTTTCGATCCTCTGGCCGGCCGTTTTTCTGCGCAGCTTTGCTTGCAGACTGCCGTAAAACATTGAGACGTCAATCCCGACGCTGCCATTTTTGGCGCGGACAAGATCGTTGGATATCAAACATGAACCTGATTCAGACCCTGGAAGCGGAAGAAATCGCCCGCTTGAACAAGACCATTCCTGTGTTCTCGCCTGGTGACACCGTCATCGTGAGCGTCAACGTGGTGGAAGGTACGCGCAAGCGCGTGCAGGCCTACGAAGGCGTGGTGATTGCCAAGCGCAATCGCGGCCTGAACAGCGGTTTCACCGTGCGCAAGATCTCCAGCGGCGAAGGCGTGGAACGCACGTTCCAGACCTACAGCCCTCTGATCGCCAGCATCGAAGTCAAGCGCCGCGGTGATGTGCGCCGTGCCAAGCTGTACTACCTGCGTGAGCGCAGCGGCAAGTCGGCACGTATCAAGGAAAAGCTGCCTTCGCGCGTCAAGGTGGCTGCTGCCCCCGTCGCCGCATAAGGCACAGGCCATCCCTGACCGGAGCCGCTACAGCATCTGCCTGTAGCGGCTTTTTGTTTTTTGCGGCCCT
>DAOPUP010000232.1:0-4505 GCA_035350655.1 Acidovorax sp.
TGGTCGAGGAAATCCTCTACCCGGCGCTGGAGGACTACCAGATCGACATCATGATTGGCGAGGGCCCGGCGGCGCGCTCCATCAAGCTCGACCTGCAGCCCTTCACGCTGGTGGGGGCCACCACGCGGGCCGGCATGCTCACCAACCCGCTGCGCGACCGCTTCGGCATCGTGGCGCGGCTCGAGTTCTATACGCCCGAGGAGCTGGCGCGCATCGTCACCCGCAGCGCCGGCCTGCTGGGCACGCCCATGGATGAGGCGGGCGGCTTTGAGCTCGCCCGGCGCTCGCGCGGCACGCCGCGCATCGCCAACCGGCTGCTGCGCCGGGTGCGCGACTATGCCGAGGTCAAGGGCGATGGCCGCATCACCAAGGCCATAGCCGACAGGGCGCTGGCCATGCTTGATGTGGACCCGCAAGGCTTTGACGTGATGGACCGCAAGCTTCTCGAAGCCTTGATCCACCGCTTTGACGGCGGGCCCGTGGGCCTCGACAACATCGCCGCCAGCATTGGCGAAGAGGCGGGCACCATCGAGGATGTGATCGAGCCCTATCTCATCCAGCAAGGGTATCTGCAGCGCACGCCGCGCGGGCGCATTGCCACGCTGGCCGCTTATCGCCACCTCGGGGTCACGCCCCCGCAGGCGGCAGGCGGGCTGTTTTCTGAATGATCGAATGGCACCCATGGCACTGAGGAATGTTCTGTGAATAAACGCTGGTGGGTTCTGGCGCTGGGCGCTGCCGCGTTGGCGGTGGCAGTCGCCGTCGCTGCGCTGGCGCTGCGCGGCCCGCAGGTTGATACCCTGGTGCTGCAGTCGGCCCCGCTGGTGCGCAGCCTGCAGTTTTCGGCACGCGTGGCCACGCTGTCGCGCGTGGACCTGGGCAGCACGGTCACTGGCCGGGTGGCCCAGGTGCGCGTGGCTGCGGGCGCACAGGTACGCCGGGGCGAGCTGCTGGTGCAGCTGGAATCGGACGAACTGCGCGCCGCACTGGCGCAGGCGGTTGCCTCTGAACGCCAGTCGCAGGCGCGCCTTGCGGGCCTGCGCAGCAGCGGCCGTGCCGCCGCGCAGGCAGCTGTTGCCCAGGCCGATGCCACGCTGCGCGCCGCCAGCGCCAGCCTGGCGCGGGCGCAGCAACTGGTGGCCGAGGGGTTCTACAGCCCGGCGCAGCTCGACGAGGCCCGCCGGGCGGTCGATGTGGCGCGGGCGCAGCAGCGCAATGCACAGGCGCAAAGCCAGGCCAATGCCGATGCCGGCACCGATGTGGTGCAGGCGCAGGCCCAGCTGGCGCTGGCCGAGGCGGCCACCGTGGCTGCCCGGGCCCGCCTGGCGCAGGCCGATCTGGTCGCTCCGGCCGATGCCCGCGTGCTGGTGCGTGCGGTCGAGCCCGGGCAGATCGTGCAACCAGGCAAGGCCTTGCTCAGCCTGGCGCTGGCCGGGCCCACGCAGCTGGTGGCCCAGGTGGATGAGCGCTTTCTCGACCAGCTGCAGCCGGGCCAGAAGGCATCGGTGGTGGCCGATGCCTTTGCCGGGCAGCGCTTTGCGGCGCGCGTGCTGTCCATCGCACCGGCGGTAGATGCACAGCGCGGCGCCATCGAAGTGAAATTTGCCCTGGATGAGCAGGCGCCTGCCTTTCTGCGCGAGGACATGACCCTGTCGGTCGAGGTGGAGACGGCCCGGCGCGAACGCGCCCTGGTGTTGCCCCAGGCAGCCCTGCGTGGCGCGGTGGCGGGCGATGCGGGCAGCGTGCTGGTTCTGCAGGAGGGCCGCGCCCAGGCCCGCAGCGTGCGGCTGGGCCTGCGCACGCTCGATGCAGTGGAAGTGCTGGAGGGTCTGGCCGAAGGCGACCGCGTGCTGCGCGGCGGCGCCGTGCAGGCGGGCGAGCGCGTGCGCGCCCGCAAGGTGGAGTGGGCTGCGGGTGCTGCGGCGCCCGGTGCCGCAGTGGGCCCAGGGCAGGGGGGCGGTGCCGGCGCTGCACTGACCAACGCCATGGGCCGCTGAGCAGGCTGCCATGCTGATCTGGCCCGGCTTTGAATTGCGTGTGGCGCTGCGCTTTCTGCGCGAGGGGCGCATGCAGACCCTGCTCATCATCGTGGGCGTGGCGGCGGGCGTGGCCGTGATTGCCTATATCTCGGCGTTGATCAGCGGCCTGCAATCGAACACCCTGGCCAAGACGCTGGGCGCCCAGGCGCACATCACGCTGCGCGCGCCAGACGACCTGGTCACGCCGGCGGCCTTGCCGGTGGCGGGCGCTGGCCGGCTTACCGAAACGCAGCCGCGCGCACAGCGCCTGCGCTCGGTGGCCAACTGGCAGGCGCTGGTGCCGCTGCTCGAGGGCCTGCCCGCCGTGGCCGGGGTCTCGCCCATGGTGTCGGGCGCGGGCCTGGCGCTGCGCGGCGAGGCATCGCAAGCCATTGCCCTGATGGGCGTCGATCTCGACCGCTATGACCGCGTGGTGGGGCTGCGCTCCAAGGTGGTCAGTGGCAGTGCGCGGCTGGCGCCGGGCGAGGCGATTGTGGGGCGCGAGCTGGCGGCCGACCTGGGCGTGCGCGTGGGCGACCGCCTCACCGTGCAGACCGGCAGCGTGAGCGGCACAGTGACTGATTCCGTGCGCGTCACCGCCCTGGTCGATCTGGGCGTGAAAGACCTGAACCGGCGCACCGTGATCGTGCCGCTGCGGGCAGCGCAAAGCCTGCTGGCGCTGCCCGGTGGCGCCAGCCAGCTCGACCTGACCCTCAAGGACGTGTGGGTGGCGCAGACCCTGGCGCGCGAGCTGCAGGGGCAGTTTCCCTACAAGATCGAGAGCTGGCAGGAGACCAATGCACAGCTCGTGTCGGCGCTGAATGCGCAGTCCATCAGCACGGCCATCATCCGCGGCGTGGTGCTGGCCGTGGTGGTGCTAGGCATCGCCAGCGTGCTGGTGGTGTCGGTGGTGCAAAAGGGCCGCGAGATCGGCATCCTGCGCGCCATGGGCGCCACGCGGGGGCAGGTGCTGCGGGTGTTTCTGGTGCAGGGCGCCGTGGTGGGTGCGCTGGGCTCGGCGCTGGGCCTGCTGCTGGCGGTGGCGTTGATCTGGGTGTTTACCCACTTTGTGCGCGGCTCCGACGGCCTGCCGCTGTTTTCCATCGCGCTGGCGCCCGCCACGGCGCTGCAGGTGGCGCTGATTGCATCGGCCTGCGGCGTGCTGGCTGCCGTGGCGCCGGCGCGGCGCGCTGCGGCGCTCGATCCGGCGCAAGCCATCCGCATGTGAGGTGGTTTTGACTTCAGCACCCCAGGAACTCATCGCGCTCGATGCTGTGCGCAAAAGCTACAACCAGGGCAAGCCCAGCGAGGCCGAGGTGCTGCACGGCATCAGCCTGCAGGTGCGCCGTGGCGAATTCATTGCATTGATGGGCCCTTCGGGATCGGGCAAGAGCACGTTGCTCAACATCCTGGGCCTGCTCGAACGCATGACGTCGGGCAGTTACCGGCTCGACGGCGAGGTGGTGCAGGGCCTCGATGATGCCGCGCTGACGCTGTGCCGGCGCCGCACCCTGGGGTTCGTCTTCCAGTTCCACCATCTGCTGCCGGCCTTCTCGGCGCTGGAAAACGTCACGCTGCCCGCCCTCATGGCCGAAGGCCGCGTCAGTGCTGTGCAGCGCGAGCGCGCGCGCAGCCTGCTGGCCGCCGTGGGCCTGGCGCAGGCCATGGATAAGCGCCCGGGCGAGCTGTCGGGTGGCATGCAGCAGCGCGTGGCGATTGCGCGCGCACTGGTGATGGACCCCCCGCTTGTGCTGGCCGACGAGCCCACGGGCAACCTCGACACCGCCTCGTCGGCCGAAGTGTTTGCGTTGCTGCGCCGCATCCATGCCGAGCGCGGCACGAGTTTCGTGGTGGTCACGCACGACCCGCGGCTGGCCGCGCGCTGCGACCGGCTGGTGGAGCTGATCGACGGCCGCATTGCGCGCGACGAGGCCATCGCCGCCGGCGTGGAGCCGGCGCCCGGCGCGCTGGCGGTGTGAGCAGGGCTGGGCCGGAGCGCGCCTGGTCATGTGTATTGCTATTTATTTAATAGCTATAAATGATTGTTTTATAAGCACTTGCGGCCTATTCGGCGAGAAATTCTGGCGCGTTCAGCGCAGGCTCCCTTCCGCGCGCGTGATCTGGTTCCCCACGGTGTATGTGCCCACCGGCTGGCGCATGGGCAGGCGCTTGACCTCCTTGAGCGTCTGCGCGTCGACCACGATCACGGCGCCGTCCGGCTCCCGCAGGCTGACCAGGGCGTAGCGGCCGTCCTTGGTGAACCCGGTGTGCGCCAGCTGGCGGCCGGGTTCGCGCAGCGTGGCCACCGGCGTGAGCGTGGCTTTGTCGATGAGCGTGAGCGTGTCTCTGGCCGTGGGGCTGGGCAGGGATTCGGCCCAGGCGGTGCGGCTGGAAGCGTGGCTGTGCAGAAAAACGCCAGGCCCGGGCAGGACAATGGTCTTGACCGTTTTCCAGGTCTTCATGTCGATCACGTCGATGGCGCCGTCT
>DAOPUP010000233.1:0-4459 GCA_035350655.1 Acidovorax sp.
GCCGGAGGCGCAGGCTGGACCGACCTGACCGATGGGCGCAACAGCAATGTCACGGCCCTGGGTTTCAGTCTTTTGCCGGCCGCACCCGCCTATGCCAGCGGCACTTCCGGCCCCAATATGCGGGTGCGCTACGTCACGATCCAGTTGACCGCCCAGAGCCGGGCCGACGCCACCATCACCCAGTCCTTGAAGGAAACCGTGAAGCTGGAGAACGACCTTTTCTGTCCCACGGCCACGCTGTGCTGATGCCCGGAGATGCCATGCCCTTTTCTGCCCTGACTTCGTCCTTGCGTTTGCGTCGCCAGCGGGGGATTGCCACGTTGTTCATGACCCTGGCAGCGTTGTTCCTGATCACCATTGCCACGCTGTTCGCCAAGAAAACCGCGGTGTTCGAACTGCTCAACTCGGCCAACCAGTACCGCTACACCCAGGCTTTGGCCGCGGCCCAGGGCGGGCTGGACTTTGCCATGGCCTGGCTGGGCACCAACGGCAACCCCAATGCCAGCCCCTACACCTTGCCGGCGGGGGGCGCGGGCGCGGTGTGGGTGGCCGATGCCAGTCGCCCGCCGTTCAACGAGCGCAACAGCACCTCCATCACCCTTGCGCCCTTGGGAAACCCCTCTTACGCCGTCACCGTGGTGCTGTGGCGCCATGACACCCGCCCCCGCCTGGTGGAAATCGTTGCCACAGCCGCTGGCGAGGCAAGTGCCACCGTCCGTCAGATGGTGGATGTGAACGCGCTCGGCTTCTTCACCCCCAGCCTGCCCTCCCTGGTGGTCAAAGGCTGTGTGAGCAATGTCACGGGTACCCCCAGCATCAGCGGCCCCATGCTGCTCGACAACGGCGCAATCCCAGCGGCCACCTGCTTTGACCAGGGGCACTTCACCACGACCGATCCTGCCACTTTTGGCCCCTTCCCCTTGCCCAGCGGCTCCGCGCCCAGCGCCGCTGGTGGGGCCTGGCAGATGCTGTTTGGCGACATGAGCCGGGGCGACATGCTGCAACTGGCCAAGGCCCAGACCGGCGGCCAGACGGGCGGCCCCATTTACTATTTCAGCAACACGCCCGGATATCCCAGCACCGACGCGCCCAACAATTGGACCCAGTCGCTCGGAACGGACACTGCGCCAGTGATCCTGATTTTCGACAGCCCCACAATGGACAACTGCCCCAAGGTGACGGGCGGCACCATCATTTATGGCATTGTGTATTGCCGCATTGGCCTGGACATGCAGGGCTGGGGCGGTACACACATTTACGGCACCCTGGCCACCGATACCAACGTCACCAAGTTCACTGCAAACGCCGTGTTGAACCCCCTGGGCAACGCGGGCCTGCCGACGGCCTACCCGGTGAACCCGGTGATTTCCGAAGTGCCAGGCACCTGGCGCGATTTTTAAATGGCGGATCACCCCATGCCCCCTGTTGTGCCTGCCGCCCCTGTGCCAGGTCGCAGGCTCCCGACGGACCGCGGTATGAGCCTGCTCGAAATTCTGGTGACCTTGCTGATCCTCGCGGGCTCGCTGCTGGCGTTGGCAAAGTTCGACAGCCTGGTCACCCAGGCCTATTCGGAGGCCGAGCAGCGCTCGGAGGCGACCTTGCTGGCGCAGCAGTGCGTCGAGGAATTGCGGGCGTTTGCGCGCAATCTGAGCTTTCCGGTGACCGCCACCATGTGTGGTGCGGCCGGCCTGGCGTCTGGCACCCATGCCACCGAGGTGGCCGGCGCCAGCGCGGCTTATGCCCGCAGTTGGACGGTGACCAACCAGCTCAACCCGGCGCGCACCGTCATGACGGTCACGGTGTCCTGGACAGACCACAGCAGCGCTGCGCAGAGCGTGGCCCTGACGTCGATCACCTATCCCAATAACCCACTCCACAGCGCTGAATGGATCGCCCCGCCGCTGTCACCCACCCCCTGAGTCCGCGCGCCGTCCATTCAGGGCAGAATCGGCGCTGTTTTTTTCGTGAACCCGTTACGGCCCATGCCTGTGTCTCTTGCTCCCTTTGGCTCCCTGGACGCCGCCATCATCGACCTGGACGGCACCATGGTCGACACCCTGGGCGACTTTTCCGAAGCGCTGGCCCGCATGCTGCAGGATCTGGCGCTGCCCCCGATTGCGGCACACCACATCGAGCAGATGGTCGGTAAAGGCTCAGAGCATCTGCTGCGCTCGGTGCTGCGGCATGTGCTGGCACGGGAGACGGCTGCCGAGGCCGACTTCTCCATCGATGCGCTCTATCCCGCGGCCTGGGCCAGCTACCAACGCCACTATCTGTCCATCAACGGCCAGTATGCGCAGGTCTATCCGGGCGTGGAGGCGGGCTTGCGGGCGCTGCGCCAGGCCGGCCTGCGCTTGGCGTGCCTGACCAACAAGCCCACGGCGTTTGCCCTGCCGCTGCTGCGCGCCAAGGGGCTGGACGGCTATTTCGAGCAGGTTTTTGGCGGTGACAGTTTTGCCAGAAAGAAGCCCGATCCTTTGCCGCTGCGCAAAACCTGCGAGGCCTTGCGGGCCGATCCGGCCCGCACGCTGATGGTGGGCGATTCTTCCAACGATGCCCAGGCCGCGCGTGCCGCCGGCTGCCCCGTGGTGCTGGTCACTTACGGCTACAACCACGGCCAGCCGGTGCGGGCGGTGGATGCGGACGGCTACATCGAATCGCTGGATTGGCTGCTGGCCTAGGAACATGCACCGGTTCTAGGCTGCCCGGCCTGCGCCTGCAGCAATGGCGGGCAGGTTCTGCCCACCGCCGCGCGCCAGCGCTGGCGTTGCCGGCGTGGTGGCCCGTATTGCGCGCCGTGGCGCGTGGATTCTTTTCTTGGGGCGGCAGCATGCCGTTCCCGTTTCTTCTTTCCCTGATTTCACCATGGCATTTTTGACGGACACCACCCTGGGCATTGACTTTGGCACCTCCAACTCGGCGATGGCCGTGCGCCAGGGGCACGGGCCTGCGCGCATGCTGCGCCTGGAAGGCGAGAACAACACCCTGCCGACCGCGCTGTTCTTCAACGCCGAAGACCACCGCACGCACTATGGGCGCGACGCGGTCGCGCAGTATCTGGCCGGCACCGAGGGGCGCCTCATGCGCTCGCTCAAAAGCCTGCTGGGCAGTGCGCTGCTGCAGGACAAGACGGCGGTGCACAACGCGCTGGTGAGCTACCAGGACATCATCAGCCTGTTCTTGCGCATGCTGGCCCGCCAGGCGCATGAAGCCCTGGGCGGCATGCCGGGGCGGGTGATGCTGGGCAGGCCCGTGCACTTCGTCGATGGTGACGCCGCGCGGGACCAGCAGGCCGAAGATGCCTTGCGGCAGGCGGCGCTGGATGCAGGGTTCGTGAACATCGCGTTCCAGCTCGAGCCCATTGCCGCGGCGCTGGACTATGAGCAACGCATCGAGCGCGAATCGCTGGTGCTGGTGGTGGACATTGGCGGCGGCACCTCCGACTTCACGGTGGTGCGCCTGGGGCCGGACCGCAGGGCACGCACCGATCGCAGCAGCGACATTCTGGCCACCACCGGCGTGCATGTGGGGGGCACCGACTTCGACCGGCGCCTGAGCCTGGCGCTGCTGATGCCCCTGATGGGCCTGGGCCACACCGGGCCTTCGGGGCGCGAGGTGCCCAGCCGGGTGTTTTTCGACCTTGCGACCTGGCACCTGATCCAGTGGCTGTATGCGCCGCGCGCGCTGCGCGATGCGCAGGCCCTGCGCCCCGACTATGCCCAGCCCCAGCTGCACGATCGCCTGATGGCGGTGCTGCACGAGCGCCTGGGGCATCGCCTGGCCAACACCGTGGAGCAGGCCAAGATCGCGGCGTCCGTGGAGGCCGCGGATGCGCCGATGGTGCTGGACTGGGTCGAGCCGGGGCTCGCGGCGCTCATGACATCGGAGGGGCTGGCCCGCCACCTTGCCGGGCCATTGCAACAGGTGGTGGACTGTGCCCGCGAATGCCTGCAGCGGGCCGCTCTGGCGCCCCAGGATCTGCAGGCCATCTACCTGACCGGGGGATCGTCGGCATTGCGCCCGCTGCGCCAGGCGCTGCGCGTGGCGTTTCCCGACACTCCGCAGGTCGAGGGCGATCTGTTTGGCGGGGTGGCTGCGGGGCTCGCGGTGGCCGCACCCTGAGCACCGGTGGATTCGCTGTCGGGCGAAAGCGACGAGGAGTTTTTGCTATTAAATAAATAGCAACATGTGCAGGTAAATAAAGGGCTATTGGCATTTTTCATGCCAATAGCCCTTGGCGTCAGTCGCTGGCGGTTGCGGGGTCGCTGCGTTTCCAGGCCAGTGCGGTGTCGTACAGGCTGTTGCGCGAGGCGCCCGTCACTTCGGCGGCCAGGCGCACGGCGGTCTTGAGGGGCAGCTCCTGCAGCAGCAGGCGCAGCACGCGCAGGCTGTCGCCGTCGTCGGTGGTGGGCGCCGTGGGGTGCAACAGCACCACGAATTCGCCGCGCGAACGCTGCGG
>DAOPUP010000234.1:0-3205 GCA_035350655.1 Acidovorax sp.
TCAGCCGCCAGATGTACGACGTGGCCATTCAGGCCGCCATCGGCGCCAACATCATCGCGCGCGAAACCATCAAGGCGCTGCGCAAGAACGTGCTGGCAAAATGCTACGGTGGCGACGTCAGCCGCAAACGCAAGCTCCTCGAAAAGCAGAAGGCCGGCAAGAAGCGCATGAAACAGATTGGTTCGGTCGAGGTGCCCCAAGAGGCATTCCTCGCCATTTTGCAGGTGGAAGATTGATGCAGTTCATGCAAATCCTGACTTCTCTGGTGCTCGCCGCCTTTGCCGGCTACGTCGGCGCCTGGTACACGGGGGCGATCGAGGGTAACTTCGCCTTGCTGCTGTTTCTGGCGACCGTGGTCACCGGGGCCTACTGGCTGGCCGAGCGCCTGGTTTTTCTGCCGCGCAGGCAGCGCGCGGCCCAGGCCATCGAGGATGCAGCCGTGCAGCGCCGCGCGGAACTCGACCGCATGGGCATCCAGAAGGTCGATGTGGATGTGCAGGAGGCCAAGTCCCGCATCCTGATGCAGCCCTGGTGGCTGGACTGGACGGCGGGCCTGTTTCCCGTGATTGCCGCGGTGTTCCTGCTGCGCTCGTTCTTGTTCGAGCCCTTCAAAATTCCTTCGGGGTCCATGATTCCCACGCTGCTCGTGGGCGACCTCATCCTGGTCAACAAGTTCACCTATGGCGTCCGGTTGCCTGTGATCAACGTCAAGGTCACCGAGGGCACGCCGCCGGCACGCGGTGACGTGATGGTCTTTCGCTACCCGCCCCAACCCAGTCTGGATTACATCAAGCGCGTGGTGGGTGTGCCTGGCGATGAGGTGGCCTACCTGAACAAACGCCTCACCGTGAATGGCAAGCCGGTCGAAACCACCGCGGTGCCCGATTTCTTTGACGAAGACGCCATGCGCTATTTCAAGCAGTACGAAGAGCAGCTCGGTGGTCAGCCGCACCGGTTGCTGAACACGCCTGAAGTGCCGGCTTTTGTGCAGGGGGCCAGCAACTTTGCTTATCGCCAGAATTGCAACTACAGCGTCGAAGGCGTCGTGTGCAAGGTGCCACAGGGGCACTATTTCATGATGGGCGACAACCGCGATAATTCGCTGGATTCGCGCTTTTGGGGTTTTGTGCCCGAGGCCAACATCGTGGGCAAGGCCTTCTTTGTCTGGATGAATTTCGGCAACCTCAAGCGCATTGGTTCTTTCCATTGACGACAGTAGACACACCACAACCAGGGGGTCCCAGTATGAGCATGCATCGCACAGCCCGTCGGTCGCGCCAGCGCGGTCTGTCGTTCTTCGGGGTGATCTTTATCGGTTTGTTTGCAGTGGCCGCCTTTGCCATTGGCGGTCAGTCCATTCCGATTTTTCTGGAATACATTGCAGCCAAAAGGGCCATCGAGAAAGCCAAGATGGAAAGCACCGTGCCTGCCATCCGTGCCGCATTTGATCGCTCTGCTGCGATTGACGATATCAACTCCATCAAGGGCACCGACCTGGACATTACCAAGCGGGGTGACAAGGTGGTGGTGTCGTTCAAGTATGCGCGCGAGATACCCCTGGCAGGCCCCGCCTACCTGGTGTACCGCTTTGACGCGCAGACCAACTAAGTGCAGCCGGCTCTTCTAGCGCTGCAGCAGCGTCTGCAGCACAGCTTCTCTAACGCATCCCTGCTGCAGCGTGCCGTCACGCACCGCAGTTTTTCGGCCGACCACAATGAGCGCCTGGAGTTTCTGGGCGATTCGGTGCTCAACCTGGCCGTGGCCAGCCTGCTGTACCAGCGGCTGAGCGATCTGCCCGAGGGCGACCTGTCGCGCGTGCGCGCCAATCTGGTCAAGCAGGACACGCTGCACCAGCTGGCACTGCGTCTGCAGGTGTCCGAGGTGCTGCGCCTGGGCGAGGGCGAGTCCAAGTCCGGTGGCCAGCAGCGGCCCTCCATCCTGGCCGATGCGCTCGAAGCGCTGATTGGCGCCGTGTACCTGGATGCCGGCTACGCCAGTGCCGAAGCGCTGGTGCACCGCCTGTTCCAGGCGGTGGAGATCAACCCCCAGATGCAGGCCGCCGCCAAGGACCCCAAGACCGCGTTGCAGGAGTGGCTGCAGGGTCGCAAAATGAAGCTGCCGCACTACAGCGTGGTGGCCACGGTAGGGGCGGCGCACCGCCAGACTTTTGACGTGGAGTGCGAAATCACTGAACTGGGCCTGGTCGAACGCGGCATCGGCGGTTCGCGCCGTGCCGGCGAACAGGCCGCCGCCGCCGCCATGCTGGCCACACTGAAAGCGAAGAATTTATGAATGATGCTACCAAAGATGTAGCTGGTGAAGAGGGCGCAGAAGGCGCCCCCGTGCAAAACGACCTGGAGGCCATGCTGGCCGCCGCGGGCGCCCCAGCAGCCATTCCGGGCCAGCGCTGCGGCGTGATCGCCATCGTGGGCAAGCCCAATGTGGGCAAGTCCACCCTGCTCAATGCCCTGGTGGGTCAGAAAATCAGCATCACCTCGCGCAAGGCGCAGACCACGCGGCATCGCATCACGGGCATCCGCACGCGCGAGCAGACGCAGTTTGTCTTTGTCGACACCCCCGGATTCCAGACCCGCCACGCCACGGCGCTCAACAAGTCGCTGAACAAGACCGTGATGGGCGCGATCGGCGATGTGGACCTGATCCTGTTTGTCGTCGAGGCCGGCAACTTCACGCTGGCCGATGCCAAGGTGCTCTCGCTGTTCAAGCCCGGCATTCCCACGCTGCTGGTGGCCAACAAGCTGGACATGGTGCACCGCCGCGCCGAGCTGGCGCCCTGGCTCAAGAGCATGCAGGAGCGCCACCCGTTTGCCGAGTTTGTGCCCATGTCGGCCAAGAACAAGGGCGACATCGAGCGCCTGTTTGGCATCTGCGCCAAATACCTGCCCGAGCAGGCCTGGTGGTATGCCGAAGACGAGCTGACCGACCGCAGCGAAAAGTTTCTGGCCTCCGAGACGGTGCGTGAAAAGCTGTTCCGTTTCACCGGCGATGAGCTGCCCTACACCTCCACCGTCGTCATCGACAAGTTCGATGAAGAAAAGAGCAAGGCGCACAAGCGCCTGGTGAAGATCGCCGCCACCATCGTGGTCGAGCGCGACAACCACAAGATGATGGTCATTGGCGATAAGGGCGAGCGCTTGAAGCGCATCGGCACCGAAGCCCGCCAGGAGCTGGAAAAGCTCATGGA
>DAOPUP010000234.1:3305-4442 GCA_035350655.1 Acidovorax sp.
CCGATGAACCCGCCTTCGTGCTGCACAGCTACGACTGGAGCGAGTCCAGCCTGATCCTGGAAGTGTTTTGCCGCCGCCAGGGGCGCGTGGCCCTGGTGGCCAAGGGCGCTAAAAAGCCCAGTTCCAACTTTCGCCCCGTGCTGCTGCCGCTGCAGCCCTTGCTGGTGACCTACACCCTGGCCGGGGACGGCAGCGCCGACATCCACACACTCAAGGGCGCCGAGTGGGTGGGCGGCCATGTGATGCCTACGGGCGACGCCCTGCTGTCGGGCATGTACCTCAACGAGCTGCTGCTGCGCCTGTTGGCCCGGGCCGACCCCCACCACGCGCTGTTCGATGCCTATGCCGGCGTGGTGCGCGTGCTCGCCAGCGAGCATGGCGATGCCCTCGAGCCCGTGCTGCGCAGTTTCGAGCTGCTGCTGCTGCGCGAGATCGGCTTGCTTCCCGGGCTGGACGTGCAGACCATGACCTTTGCGCCCTTGCAGCCCGACACGCGCTACACGCTGGTGCCCGAAGGGGGCTTGCGCGCTGCCTCGGCCGCTGACCGCGCCGGCTTGCCCGGCCGGCAATGGCAGGCTTTGCAGCGTGGGCTCGATGATGCGGCCAGCTACACCGCCACCTTGCGGGCCTGCGCCCCGGTGGCCGCAGAACTCAAGCCCCAGTTGCGCGCCCTGCTGCAATACCATTGCGGCAGTCCCACGCTGCGCACCCGCCAGCTCATGATCGACCTGCAGTCCTTATGAACATGCCACAACACATCCCGCACCGCACCGCCTTGTCGGTCAACGTCAACAAGGTGGCCCTGGTGCGCAACACGCGCCACCTGGGCATTCCCAGCGTCACGCGCGCGGCCGAGCTGTGCCTGCAGGCCGGCGCCCAGGGCATCACGGTGCACCCCCGGCCCGATGAGCGGCATATCCGCGCCCAGGACGTGTTCGAGCTGGCCGCGCTGATGCAGGCCTGGCCCGATCGCGAATACAACATCGAAGGCAACCCGTCGCAGAACCTGATGGATTTCATTCGCCAGGTGCGTCCCCAACAGGCGACCTTCGTGCCCGACAGCGAAGACCAGTTCACCAGCGACCACGGCTGGAGCTTTCCGCAGGACGCCGAGCGCCTGGCGCCGCTGATTGCCGA
>DAOPUP010000235.1:0-4432 GCA_035350655.1 Acidovorax sp.
GGGTTGGTCATCAGGTGGCCCACGTTGCGCAGGAACATGAGCGAGCGGCCATGCAGGCGCACTTCGCTCTGGCCGCTGGCAGCCTGGTAGACGCGGTCGGGGTTCAGGCCGCGGGTCATGGTCTTGCCGCCCTTGTCAAACGATTCGGTCAGCGTGGCCTGGATGATGCCCAGCCAGTTGCGGTAGCCCAGCAACTTGTCTTCGGCATCCACGGCGGCCACCGAGTCTTCGAGGTCGAGGATGGTGGACAGGGCGGCTTCCAGCACCAGGTCGCTCACACCAGCGGCATCGGTCTTGCCGATGGGGGTGGTGCGGTCGATCTGGATGTCGAGGTGCAGGCCGTTGTGTTGCAACAGCACCGACGAGGGCGCGGCGGCATGGCCCTGGTAGCCCCTGAACTGGGCGGCGTCCTTGAGGCCCGTTGTGCGGCCATTGGCCAGCGACACCACCAGCTGGCCGCTTTCCACCTGGTAGCCGGTGGAGTCTTGGTGCGAGCCCGTCGCCAGCGGAGCGGATTGGTCCAGCACATTGCGCGCGAACGCGATCACCTTGGCGCCGCGCACGGGGTTGTAGCCTTTGCCTTTTTCTGCACCGTCGGTTTCAGGGATGGCGTCCGTGCCATACAGGGCGTCGTACAGGCTGCCCCAGCGGGCGTTGGCGGCGTTCAGCGCATAGCGGGCGTTCAGGATGGGCACCACCAGCTGAGGGCCGGCCTGGATGGCGAGTTCGTCGTCCACATGGGTGGTGGTGGCCTGCACGTTGGCGGGCTGGGGCACCAGGTAGCCGATGGTTTCCAGAAACTGGCGGTAGGCCGCCATGTTGGTGATGGGGCCGGGGTGGGCCTTGTGCCAGCGGTCCAGCTCGGTCTGCAGGCGGTCACGTTCGGCCAGTAGGGCGATGTTGCGTGGGGCCAGGTCGGCCACGATGGCGTCGAAGCCCTTCCAGAAGGCACTGCTGTGCACGCCGGTGCCGGGCAGAACCTGGTCTTCCACAAAGCGGAACAGGGAGGTGGCCACTTGCAGGCCGTGGACAGAGGTGCGTGCGGTCATGGTGCGGTGCCTAAGGTCAAGAAATAAAAGGGGAAAACGGCCATCGGGCCCGCTGGCGCGAACCATGGACCAACTGTATTGCAATTGTTTGGTGGCATAAAGTCTGTGAATATCTCGAAACCAATGACTTTTTTGCAAAAGTGGTGTTTCTTTTTGCTATATAAATAAGAGCAATAGGTACTTATAAATAAATGGTCTCACCTCTATTTGACCTGGTTTCGTGGCGAGTCGCCGCCTGGCGGACCGGTCGCGAGTCGTCCCCATAATCAGCGCCCATGGACAAACTCAAGGCCTTCGAATCCTTTGTGTCGGTGGCTACGCGCGGCAGCCTCACGGCAGCGGCCAAGGCCGAGGGGGTGGCCCCCGCCATCATGGGGCGCCGTATCGATGCCCTGGAGGAGTACCTGGGCGTAAAACTGCTGGTGCGCACCACGCGGCGCATCAGCCTCACGCACGAGGGCAGCGCGTTTCTGGAAGACTGCCAGCGCCTGTTGTCCGATGTGGCCAACGCCGAGGCCAGCGTGTCCGAAGGCGGCGTCAAGGCCACCGGACATTTGCGCATCACCGCGCCTGCGGGCTTTGGCCGGCGCCATGTGGCGCCGCTGGTGCCGCGTTTTCGGGCGGCGCACCCCGATGTGACCATTTCGCTCAACCTCAGCGACCGTGTGGTGGATCTGGCGGGCGAGGGTTTTGATTGCGCCGTGCGCGTGGGCGATCTGCCCGACTCTTCTTTGGTGAGCGTGCGCATGGCCGACAACCGCCGCCTGTGCGTGGCCACACCCGCTTACCTGCAGCGCCACGGTACGCCGCGCCACCCCGGCGAGCTCTCAACCCACGACTGCCTCACGCTGTCGAGCGAGGCCTCGCAGACGCGTGGCTGGGCGTTTCGCCTGCCCGCCGAAGGCGGTGGCCGCGAAGTGGTGCACCTCAAGCCGGGTGGCCCGCTCGACTGCTCGGACGGCCAGGTGCTGCACGACTGGTGCCTGGCAGGCTATGGCCTGGCCTGGCGCAGTACCTGGGAGGTTGAATCCGAGATTGCCGCAGGCCGGCTGGTCGAAGTGCTGGCCGACTACGCCGCGCCGCCCAACGGCATTTACGTGGTGTTTCCCCAGCGCAAGCACATGCCGCTGCGCGTGCGCCTGTGGATCGATTTCCTCAAGCACAATTACAGCCAGCCTGGCTTCTGGACGGCGGCGTAACCCCGGCGGGTGTTGCGCGGAGCGCCGTCGTGCCGGGGTTTACAAGGATCTGCAATGACTCTCGAAGCCGTCCTGGCCAGCCTGCATCTGGTGGCCATCCTGACCCTGGTGGTCTTTCTGTCGAGCCAGGCGGCGCTGTGCCGCACCGAATGGCTCAATGCGGCCTTGGTCGAGCGGCTGGTGCGCCTGGACGTGATCTATGGCGTGACGGCGCTGGTGTTGCTGCTCACGGGCCTGGCACGCGTGGTGTGGGGCATCAAGGGCATGTCCTGGTATCTCTCGCAGCCCCTGTTTCACCTGAAGGTCACGCTGTTCGTGGTGATGGTGCTGCTGTCCGTCTGGCCCACCTTGTCGTTCCGGCGCTGGCGCCGCCATCTGCGCGCCACCGGGGCGCTGCCCGGGGCCCGCGAGGTGGGGCGGGTGCGCCGGCTGGTCATGGTGCAGTCGCATGTCTTGCCTGTGGTGGCCGTGATGGCCGTGTTCTGGGCGCGGGGCTGGTAGATTGGGGCGCCTTGCCGGTGGATGGATCCCAGTGGCAGAAAAAAACCCGCCTGGCAGTGCGTGCCGGCGGGTTTTTTATATTGAAAGAACCTGTGGGGTCACTTTTTCAGGCATTCGCTCATGAAGGCTGTGCGCTCATCACCCTTCTTGCCTTTGGCCTCAACATTACAGGTCTTCATCTTGTCTTGTTGCGTGGCCGGCTTGTTGCTCAGGCAGGTCTTCATGAAGGCCTTGCGCTCATCGCCCTTCATTTCGCCAGCCTCCTTGTTGCAGGTGCCCATTTTTGACTGCTGCTTGGTGGGGGCCGCGGTGTCGGCCGCGTGCGCAGCACCGAAAGACAGGCCCAGGGCCAGTACCGTCATGGAAAGAAGCTGTTTCATAGGGGCTCCAAAAGTGGAAAACATCAAACGTCAACCCAAGCGGATTGCAGCATAGAACGGTCCGGGTCGCAATCCGGATGACGCGCGTGCGGTGGCGTTTGTCGCTTCGATGCCCTGGGTTGGTCTGCTGCCGTGCACCAGCCCCGTAAAATCCGGCCATGCTCTCCGTCAAACAAGATTTGCTGGCCGCGCTTGCGGCTGAACTGGAACAACTCACCCCCGGTGCGGGCGCCAAGGCCGCATTTGAATCGCCCAAGGTGGCGTCTCACGGGGACTTTGCGTGCACTGCTGCCATGCAACTGGCCAAGCCGCTCAAGCTCAATCCCCGCCAGGTGGCGGAGGGCCTGCGCAGCGCGCTGCTGGCCACGCCCGTCTACCAGCGCTGGGTATCTGACATCGATATCGCGGGCCCCGGCTTCATCAACATCCGCCTGAAACCGGCGGCCAAGCAGGAAATCGTGCGCGAGGTGCTGTCCGCCGGTGCGCGCTTTGGTTTCCAGCCCCGGCGCAATGCGCGTGTGCTGGTCGAGTTCGTCTCGGCCAATCCCACGGGGCCGCTGCATGTCGGCCACGGCCGCCAGGCCGCGCTGGGTGACGCCATCAGCCATCTGTTCGACACCCAGGGCTGGGATGTCTACCGCGAGTTCTATTACAACGACGCGGGCGTGCAGATCGCCACCCTGGCCAACTCGACCCAGATGCGGGCCCGTGGCTTCAAGCCGGGCGACGCCGAGTGGCCCGAGGCGGCCTACAACGGGGACTACATCGCGGACATCGCGGCCGATTTTCTGGCGCAGAAGACCGTGCGGTCGGACGACCGCGAATTCACGGCCAGCGGCGATGTGAACGACCTCGACGGCATGCGCTTGTTCGCTGTGGCCTACCTGCGCCACGAGCAGGACCTGGACCTCAAGGCCTTTGATGTGCGCTTTGACAACTATTACCTCGAGTCCAGCCTCTACACCAGCGGCAAGGTCGATGCCGTGGTGCAAAAGCTGCGCGACGCGGGCAAGACCTACGAGCACGATGGCGCGCTGTGGCTCAAGAGCACCGAGTATGGCGACGACAAGGACCGCGTCATGCGCAAGGGCGACGGCAGCTACACCTATTTTGTGCCCGATGTGGCCTACCACATCACCAAGTGGGAGCGCGGTTTTACCAAGGTGGTGAATGTGCAAGGCACCGACCACCACGGCACTATCGCGCGCGTGCGCGCCGGCCTGCAGGCGGCCGATGTGGGCATTCCGCAGGGCTACCCCGACTATGTGCTGCACACCATGGTGCGCGTGGTCAAGGGCGGCGA
>DAOPUP010000236.1:0-4427 GCA_035350655.1 Acidovorax sp.
CGCGCAACCTGCCGGATGCGCAGGTGGGCGACCTGCTGGTCATCCACGACGCGGGGGCCTATGGCGCCTCGATGTCTTCCAATTACAACACCCGGCCCCTGATTGCCGAGGTGCTGGTCGATGGCGGCCAGGCCCGGCTGATCCGCCGCCGCCAGACCGTGGAAGAACTGCTGGCGCTGGAACTGGGCCTGTAAATCGGAGAAGGCGGGCGCCCACCTGCAGCGCCCTCGCCCTACCACCCGACCACCCGCGCCTAGCGCAGCTCCGAAGCCGGGTCGCGCCCCATCAGCAGCCCCACGGCATCGGCCGGGGCCAGCCGGCCATCGAGCAGCGCCACCACGGCCTGGGTGATCGGCATGTCCACACCCAGCCCCGCAGCACGCTGGGCCACGGTGCGCGCGCAGTACACGCCCTCGGCCACATGGCCCAGAGAATCCACCGCCTGCTGCAGGCTCTGGCCCTGCGCCAGCAGCAAGCCGACACGACGGTTGCGCGACAGGTCTCCGGTGGCAGTCAGCACCAGATCGCCCATGCCCGATAGCCCCATGAAGGTGTCGGACCGCGCGCCCAGCGCCACCCCGAGACGCGTCATTTCGGCCAGGCCGCGCGTAATGAGGGCGGCCCGGGCATTGAGCCCCAGATTCAGCCCATCGCACAGGCCGGTGGCAATGGCCAGCACGTTCTTCACCGCGCCGCCCACTTCCACGCCCACGATGTCGTCGTTGGCATAGACACGCAGGCTGGGGCTGTGAAAGGCGGCCACCAGGGCATCGCGCACCGAGGCATGCCGGCTCGCCGCCACCAGCGCCGTGGGCTGGCCGCGTGCCACCTCTTGCGCAAAACTGGGGCCGCTGAGCACACCCGCGATCAGATCAGGAGCTACCTGGGCACACACCTCGTGCGCCAGCAGCCCGAAAGAGCCCGAATTGGCCGATGCCACCGCCTCGAAGCCCTTGCACAGCCAGGCCACCGGGGCTTGGCAGCCGCGCAGGGCCAGCAACATGCTGCGCAGCGCCGCCATGGGCGTGGCCACGATGACCAGATCGGCAGCGCGCGCCAGCGCCAGCGGGTCTGCGCCCGACACCGCAAGCGCCGTTGGGAAATCAATGCCGGGCAGGTAGCGCGCGTTCTGGCGCCGCACCTGCATGTCGGCCACCTGCTGGCCATCGCGCGCCCACAGCGTGACAGCGTGGCCGCCGGCTTGCTGGGCGGCCCCCATGGCCAGCGCCGTGCCCCAGGCACCGGCACCAAGAACTACTATTTTCATAGCTGCTTGCGCTTATGTTCAAAGCGCCAGAGGCCAAAATAGCCTCTGAACCGCATCACTGCGTGATGATGGGCGAGGGTTCGCCGGCAGATTGTGCCTGCTGCTGCTCGTACATGGCCTGGAAGTTGATTTCGGCCAGGTGCACGGGCGGGAAGCCGGCGCGGTTCACGATGTCGGCCACATTGCCGCGCAGGTAGGGGTACACGATCTGCGGGCAGGCGATGCCCATGATGGGGCCCATCTGGTCTTCGGGGAGGTTGCGGATCTCGAAAATGCCGGCCTGCTTGGCTTCGACCAGAAACACGGTCTTGTCCTTGATCTTGGTCTGCACCGTGGCCGTCACGGCCACTTCAAAAATGCCGTCGGCCACGGGGGTGGCTTCCACGCCGAGCTGGATGTCCACGCTGGGCTGCTCTTGCTCGAGCAGGATGGCGGGCGAATTGGGCTGCTCGAGCGACATGTCCTTGAGGTAGACGCGCTGGATCTGGAACACGGGATTTTCTTGATCGGCCATGGTGGAAAAGTCTCTCTGCTCTAACGAAGTTTCAGCAAAACAAAACCCGCCGGGGAGCAGCTCCGGCAGCGGGCACATGGGGCTGCATTATGCAGCGCCCAGGTGACGCATCAGGCCGCGCCCAGCAGGGGCATGAGCCCACCGCGGCCGTCCAGCGCAACGAGGTCATCATGCCCGCCCACATGGGTGTCGCCAATGAAGATCTGCGGCACCGTGCGGCGGCCAGTGATCTCCATCATGTGGCTGCGCGCTGCGGGGTCGGTGTCGATGCGGATCTCTTCGATCTGCTCCACGCCCTTGGACTTGAGGATCTGCTTGGCCCGGGTGCAATAGGGGCAGACAGCGGTGGTGTACATCTTCACGGGTTGCATGGTGATCTTTCCTGTTGGGCAAAAAACCCGTCAAAAGCCTGTCGGCTATGGAATAACTGGGGGAAGTTCAGGCTTTTTCCACGGGCAGGCTGGCCTCGCGCCAGGCCTTGAGGCCGCCGGCCATGGCCTGCGCGTTGTCGTAGCCGAGCTTCTTGGCCATGGCCACGGCGCGGTTGGCGCGGGCGCCACTGGCGCAGACCAGCACCAGCGGCAAGGCCTTGTTCTTCACCAGCGCGGGCAGGCGCTCTTCGAGCTGGCCCAGGGGCACATTTTTGGCACCGCCCACATGGCCGGCCGCAAATTCTTCGGTCTCGCACACGTCGATGACCACGGCTTTTTCGCGGTTGATGAGCTGCACGGCGCGCGCTGGCGTGAGCGAGCCACCGCTGGCGGTCTTGAGCAGCGGCCACAGCAACATGCTGCCCGACGCGAGTGCCACGAGGAACAAATACCAGTTGTCGATAACGAATTTCACGAAGATTCCTTGGGTTGGCAAACCACACAATTCTAAAATGTCTGGTTTTGACCCGCTTTCCCTAGGGACACCATGCACAAACTCGTTCTGATTCGCCACGGCGAATCCACCTGGAACCTTGAAAACCGCTTCACCGGCTGGACCGACGTCGACCTCACGCCCACCGGGGTGTCGCAGGCCATGTCCGCCGGCAAACTGCTCAAGGCCGAGGGCTACGAGTTCGACATTGCCTACACCAGCGTGCTCAAGCGCGCCATCCACACCCTGTGGTATGCCCTCGACGAGATGGACCGCACCTGGCTACCCGTGCAAAAAAGCTGGCGCCTGAACGAGCGCCACTATGGCGCGCTGCAGGGCCTGAACAAGGGCGAAACCGCCAAGCAATACGGTGACGCGCAGGTGCTGGTGTGGCGCCGCAGCTATGACACGCCGCCCCCGGCCCTGGAAGCCACCGACCCGCGCTGCGAGCGCAGCGACCGGCGCTATGCCGGCATGAACGCGCAGGACATTCCCCTGACCGAATGCCTCAAGGACACCGTGGCGCGCGTGCTGCCGTTCTGGAACGACACCATGGCCCCCGCCATCCGCTCGGGCCAGCGGGTGGTGGTGGCAGCGCACGGCAACTCCATCCGGGCGCTGGTCAAGTACCTGGACAACATCTCCGACCAGGACATCGTGGAGCTGAACATTCCCAACGGCATTCCACTGGTATACGAGCTCGACGACGATCTCAAGCCCATCCGCCACTACTATCTGGGGGATGCCGAGGCCGCAGCCAGGGCGGCAGCCGCAGTGGCGTCGCAGGGCAAAGCGTAAAGTCGGTGTAAAGCCGGGCTACAACCCGAAATATCCTGCGAAAGTGGGCGCCCGCATGGAACCGCAGCGGGCGCTGCCCTTCCAAGTGATGTATTGAATCGAAGCGGTAAAGGTGTTCTATGGGCCACAAACTCAAAATTGCAGGGTGGGTATCGATAGGGGTTGTCGCGGGAGCGCTGACCACGGTGTCCCTGCAGACCGTGGCGCGCGGCGCCATGACGCCGCTGCCGCTGGAAGAGATCCAGCAGTTGTCCGCCGTCTTTGGCCTGGTCAAGACCGACTACGTCGAGCCGGTGGATGACAAGAAGCTCATCACCGATGCCATCTCGGGCATGGTGGCCAGCCTGGATCCGCACTCGCAGTATTTCGACAAGAAGTCCTTCAAGGAATTTCGCGAAGGCACCACGGGCCGCTTTGTTGGTGTGGGCATCGAGATTACCCAGGAAGACGGGCTGATCAAGATCGTTTCGCCCATCGAGGGCTCTCCCGCCTTTCGCGCCGGGCTCAAGACCAACGACCTGATCACCAAGATCGACGAAACTGCCGTCAAGGGCCTGTCGCTCAATGACGCAGTCAAGAAGATGCGCGGCGAACCCAACACCAAGGTCACGCTCACCATCCTGCGCAAGGAGGAAAGCCGCACCTTCCCCGTCACCATCACGCGCGAAGAGATCAAGACCCAGTCGGTCAAGGGCAAGCTCCTTGAGCCCGGCTACGGCTGGGTGCGGCTGTCGCAGTTCCAGGAGCGCACGGTCGATGATTTCGTGCGCAAGGTCGAAGAAATCTACAAGCAGGACCCCCAGCTCAAGGGCCTGGTGCTGGACCTGCGCAACGACCCCGGCGGCCTGCTCGATGCGGCGGTTGCCATATCAGCGGCGTTCCTGCCGGACAACGTCACCGTGGTCAGCACCAACGGCCAGCTGGCCGAGAGCAAGGCCACCTACAAGGCAGCGCCCGAGTTCTACCTGCGCCGCGGCAGCGGCG
>DAOPUP010000237.1:0-4398 GCA_035350655.1 Acidovorax sp.
AGGCTGTCCATGATGGTCTGGTTGAACGCATGGCCCATGTGCAGCGTGCCGGTCACATTGGGCGGCGGCAGCTGGATGCAGAACGCGGGCGCGCCAGCCTGGGGCGCACCGGTGCCGCGAAAGCCGCCTGCGCCGTAGCCGCGGCGCTCCCACTCGGGGCCCCAGTGGGCTTCCAGGGCAGCGGGTTCGAAGGACTTGGAGAGGCTGTCGAGGCCGGGTTGTGCAGTGGTGTCGCTCATGGCGGGATCGCAAAGGAAAACGGCATCCCCAAAGGATGCCGTCAGGTTGACTGGAGGCGGGATGCGATGATTTTACCGGCCCGCCCACGCCGGCCGCTCAAGCACCGAGGTTTTAGACGATTTTGGCCGTTAGCCATTGATTTGAATGGGCTTTTAGCTATCTATTAAGGAGCTAATGATCTCTGCAACAGCACGCCATGCAAAAAGCCGCCTGCGGGCTTCCCGCAGGCGGCTTGGCGACAAGGGGGTGAGACCCGCTTATTGCTTGACGGCTTCGATCTGCAGCACCAGGCGCACATTCTTGGGGAAGCCCCAGTCAATGCCGTAGTTCACGCCGAAAGCGGTGCGGTCGATGGTGGTTTCAAAGTCGCCGCCGCAGACTTCACGCTTGAGCATGGGGCTGTCGTAGCAGGCAAACTGGTTGGCCTTGAGCGTGACGGGCTGGGTCTTGCCCAGCAGCGTCAGCTGACCGTCCACGGCGGTGAGCTTGTCGCCGCTGAATTGGAACTTGTCCGAGACAAACTTCGCCTTGGGGTGCTTGGCTGCGTCCAGCAATTCGGCGCTTTGCAGGTGCTTGTCAAAAGTGGCGGTGCCGGTGTTGACCGAAGCCACGTCGAAGCTGATCTCCACCTTGCCGCTCTTGCCGGCCTTGTCAAACTGCACAGAGCCTTCCTTCTTGTCGAAGCGCCCGCGGTTCACGGTGGCGCCAAAGTGGCTGATCTCGAAGGTGGCAAAGGTGTGCGTGGGGTCAATGGCGTAGGTGGCGGGGGCTGCTTGGGCAGCGGTGGCCACAACAGCGGTGACAGCCAGGGCGAAGAGGGATTTGCGCATGAAAAAACTCCTGAAGAAAAAGGGGGAGGAAAAAGAAAGGGAAACGCTCACAGCTTGCCCACGCCGGTCAGCGCGAGCTTGAATTTCACCTGCACATCGTCGGCCACCATGGAGGTGTCGGCCCACTCGTTCTCGCCGATCTTGAAGGCCAGGCGCTTGAGCGGCAGCACGCCGGTGGCCGTGGTGGTGGTGCCGTTTTGCACCAGCGTCACGGGCACCACCACATCGCGGGCCATGCCCTTGATCGTGAGCTTGCCGGCCACCTCGAACTTGCCTGCGCCCAGGGCCTTGATGGCGCCGGACTGAAAGCTGGCCTGAGGAAACTGGGGCACGTTGAACCAGGTGGGCTTGGGCAGTTCGGCGTCGGTTTCGCGCGAACCCATGGTGGCGCTGCCGGTGTCCACCGTGAAGGCGATCTGGCTCGTGGCCAGCTTGGCGGGGTCGAAGCGGACCTGCGCGTCGAACTTCTTGAAGTGGCCTTCCAGGGGCACGCCCATCTGGCGGGCCGTGAATTGCACCTCGCTCTGGGCGGGCACGAGTTTTTGCTGTGCCAGTGCCGGCTGGGTGGTCAGCAAGGCTGCGCTGCCCAGGGCCAGGGCAGAGAAAAATGAAGAAATTTGCATGAGGGGACTCCTGAGGGGGGATGGTGCGGCGCGAGTCAGCGGCGGCCTGGCAGCATGCGCAGCAGCAGCCCGTCGCGGTCGATGAAGTGGTGTTTGAGCGCTGCCGCCACATGCACCAGCACCAGGGCTGCCATGGCAAACGCGCTGAGCTTGTGCAGCGGTTTGAGGGCATCGGCCAGGGCCGGGCTGGCCGAGACGAAGTCGGGCAGGGGCCACAGACCGAAAAGCACAATGGGAAAGCCCGCCGCCGAGCTGTAGGCCCAGCCCAGCAAGGGCACGGCGAAAAACAGCAGGTACAGCAGGTGGTGCGCGCCGTGGTGCGCCCGCTGCTGCCACCGGGGCATGGCTTCTTGCACGCGCTCGGGCAACTGCGGCGGCCGGTGTACCAGGCGCCAGACCAGGCGCAGCAAGGACAGCGCCAGGAGGCTGACCCCGGCCCACTTGTGCCAGTTGTAGAGCTTCAGGCGCTGCGGCGAAAAGGGCAGATCGGCCATGTACAGGCCGACACCGAACAGAGTCACCAGTGCGATGCCCAGCAGCCAGTGCAGCAGCATGGCGGTGTGGGTGTAGCGCGGCGTGGCCGGGGCCTGGCCGTGGTAGGGGATGGACATGTTGGTGAAGGCAGTGAAAGACGCCCAGATCCCGAAGTTGCGGTGGTGTGCGCAACGTCGGTGGTCAGACGCCGTGGATCGAAGGCTCCAGTCTATGAAGCCGCAGCGCTGGCGGGCTTCAGAGGAATTGACGGTTCAGTTCAAAAAAAATGAATTGATTGGCGGCCTGCACTCAAAGTTCCCCAACGCAGCGCAGGGGCTGTGTCAAAAGGGCCGAGCGACCGCCATGGCGTCGATCTCATCGGTGCCGCTGCGGGCTCAATCGGCGAGCGCGGCTTTTTTCCAGGCGGCGGCGGCGGCTTCGGCGTCGTTGCGGCGTTCTGCCAATGCGGCCAGATGGCGCCAGGCGCTGGCACGCAGGCCGGCGTCGGGCAGCTGGGGGGTGGATTGGGTCAGCAATTGCTGCGCCTTGCCCCACAGCTCGCGTTTCAGGCAGGCCACGCCCGCCAGGTATTGCAGGCGGGCATCGCGCGGGTTGGCCAGCTGCGCTGATTCGATACGGGCCAGCCAGGCGGCATCCAGGGTGTCCAGTCCCGATTCAAGGGCCCGAACCAGCTTGAGC
The DNA here is from genome assembly GCA_035350655.1 of Acidovorax sp. GTDB lineage: Bacteria > Pseudomonadota > Gammaproteobacteria > Burkholderiales > Burkholderiaceae_C > Acidovorax. The sequence goes on from DAOPUP010000237.1 coordinate 2,867, forward strand.
GCCTGGTGGTCGGGCAGGGCGTCGGGCAGCTGCACCATGCGCTCCCACACCGGCAGCAGCCAGGCCCTCACCTGGGCCGTGTCGCCACCGAGGGTGGCCAGACGCTGGGCGGCGTGGATGGCCAGTTCCGGCATGGCGCGCTCGGACGGCTCCAGTTGCAGCCAGATCTGCTGCAGCTGGGCCGTGTCGTGTGCGCTGTGGATGAGCTCGGTGGCCAGGCCGCGCACGATGCTGGTCGCCGCGCCGGCCGAGAAGGCATGGTGCTTGCCCAGCAGGCGCGCTGTGTCCAGGGCTTCCTGTGTTTGCTGCGCCAGGCGCGTGGCCTTGAGTTTGATGCGCAAGGCCAGGGTGCGCCGGGCGGCGCCCTGCGGCAGTGCGTTCAGCCACTCGAGGGCGGCGCTGGCGTCGCGGTCGTCCAGGGTCCAGCGTGCGGCGCGCATCTGCAGGCCTTCGCGCAGCTCTTGTTCATGCGCGGTGCCGCGCGCCGGAGCCTGGTCCAGTGCGTTTTGCAAATGGCGGTCGCGCGTGGCGCGGTCCTGCAGCGCATGCGAGCTTTCGGCCGCCACCATATGCGCCAGCGCCCTCAGGTGCTGGCCATGGGGCACGGTTTCGCCACCCGAGGCGAGGGCTTCTTCCTGGGTCAGTGCGGCCAGGGCCGCCTTGCGCGAACGGATGAAGCGACCGGCGAGCATGTGCGTGAGGGCATCGAGCATGGCGCTGTGCATGGCGCGCTCTTTTTGCTGCACGCGCCAGCGGCGCGCCTGGTGGGGCAATTCCAGCAGTGCGGCCAGCGCACGCAGCGCCGCGTACACCGTGACAAAGCCGCCCACCAGCAGCAGCACGACCATGTTCAGTGACAGGTCGATGCGGTAGGGGGGCCAGTACAGCGTGATGGTGCCCTGGTTGTTGCCCGCAAACAGGGCCGCGGCCACCGCTACGCCAAACAACGCCAAAAGCCAGAGTGCTGCGCGCATGGGGTGGGCTCCGGCTCAGCGCCCCGCAGCGGCCGTGGCCAGCGCGGAGAGGGTTTCGTCCAGGCGGGGCAACTCGGCGGCCTTCATGCTGGTCTGTGCGGACTGCAGCACGGCGGCTGCCGCCTGGGTGCGGCGCGAGGCCGGGTCGAAATACTTGTTGAGTGCGGCCGTCGCGGCGGCCAGGTCGGCGCGGGCCGATTCAAACTGGCGCGCCAGCACGCCCAGGCGGGCATTGAGCAGCTTGAGCTTGAGGTTCTCGCGCAGGAAGAAGGTCTGCTCGGGCGCCAGCAAAATGGCTTCGGGCTGGTCGATGCGGCTCACGCGCACCAGGTTGCGGGCCTCGTCGCGCACCACTTCCCAGCTGCGCTGCAGCGTGGTCTGCCACCAGGCCTGGGTATCTTGCGCGGAGGCATTCGATGCACCCGGGGCAGGCGCGGTGGCGGCCAGGCGGCGCGTGGCCGCAGCCAGCGCCACGGCGTTTTGCACGGGCAGCTCGTCGACCTGGCGCACCAGGTCATCGAGGCGGGCCAGCAGGCCGGCGGTGTCGGTGACGGTGGC
>DAOPUP010000238.1:0-4397 GCA_035350655.1 Acidovorax sp.
GGTTCAGGCCCATGCCCATCCCTTCTTCCTTGGTGGAGAAAAAGGCTTCAAACAGGCGTTCGAGCACTTCGGGCGCCAGTCCTTTGCCGGTGTCCTGCACCGAAAACTCCACCACTTCGCGGTCTTCGATGTGCTTGGGCACCACGCGCAGTTCCACGCTGCGGCCCGAAGTGGGGCGGTTGGCCATCTGGATGGCCTCGGCCCCGTTTTTCATGAGATTGACGAGCACCTGCTCAATCAGGATGGTGTCCGCCATCACCGGCGGCAGTCGCGCCGCCACGTAGTGGGTCAGGCGCACGTTGTGGCGGCGCAGCTCGATGTCGGCCAGCTCGACGGCCTCGTCCACCATCGAGTGCACATCGGCCAGTGCACGATTGGGTTCGCTCTTTTTCACAAAAGCCCGGATGCGCTGGATGATCTGGCCCGCGCGCTGGGCCTGGTGCGCAGTTTTTTGCAGGGCGGTGAGCAGGGCTTCTTCGGTGATCTGGCCGCTCTGGATGCGCGAAACCATGCCATTGCAGTAGTTGCTGATGGCCGTCAGGGGCTGGTTGAGTTCGTGCGCCACGCTCGACGCCATCTCGCCCATGGTGATCAGGCGGCTGACCGACTGTGCCCGCTCGGCCTGGCGGGCCGACTGCTCCTCGGCCAGACGGCGCGGCGTGATGTCGGTGGCAATCACCATCTGGGCCAGGCGGCCGTCCACCCAGTTGAGGTAGCGAGAGCGCACTTCCAGCCATTTGCCCAGCTCGGGCAGGTAGATTTCGGCGTTTTCGGTGCGCGCGCTGGTCAGGGAGTCAGTGGGCAAGCCCATCAGCCCGTCCTCGTCGTCCATGCCCGTGGGGTTGCTGTCGGAGGCCGGCAGCACGCCCGCCTGGGCCACCAGCTGCAAATGTCCAACGGTTTGCGAGCCAAACCACTGGCGGTAGAGCTTGTTGGCAAACAGCAATTCCTGGCTGCCCAGTGGCGCCACCGACACCGAGGCGTCGAGCGATTCCAGCACGATGGTGAAGCGCTCGTGCGAGGCCGACAGCTGCTCGCGGATGCGGTTGGGCTCGGTGATGTCCGTCATCGACGTCATCCAGCCCGTCTGCAGCCCGTGCGCGTCGATCAGCGGTGACACATACAGGCGCGCATCAAACTGGGTGCCATTCTTGCGCCGCACGCGCATGTGAAAGCCGCCCGCCACCGTGTGGCCGCTGATTTCGTCACGCAACTTGGTCTGCAAGGACTCGTAGTCGGATTCGGGCCAGTAGGGAAACGGGGCCTTAAGTCCGACCAGCTCGGACTCGCTCCATCCGGTCATCTGGCAAAACGCGGCGTTCACATAGGTGATGCGCCCCTCCAGGTCCAGTGCGCGCATGCCGGTGAGGACCGAGTTCTCCATGGCCCGGCGGAAGTTGGTTTCGGCCACCAGCGCCTGTTGGGCCTGCATGCGCCGGCGGGTGTGGCGCCAGGTGGCGATCAGCATCCAGGCGGTCATGGCGCTGAGCGTGCCCACCAGCCAGAACAGGCCGCTTCCCACCACGCCCAGCGAAGTGCGGTAGGCCTGCGCACGCAGCACCAGGCCATTGCCCACCGGCGAGACGGGCACCTCGTATTCGTTGGCGCTGGTATTCCACGGCAGCAGCCGGGCACTGGGGTTGCGGCCCAGCGACGTGCCGGCCAGCACCTGGCTCTTGCCATCGAGCAATGTGACGGCATAACGCGCCAGCACCTCGGTGGGCGTGCCGTAGCGCAACAGGCTGTCGATGGAATATTCCCCCAGCACCACGCCGCCGAATTTGCCCTGTTGGTTCAGGGGCACCTGCAATTGCAGCAGGGGGGGGGCGTCGCCCTGGGTGGCCGTAGGCTGTGAATACACCGGTTGCCGGAGGTCACGGGCCAGCCCAAAGGTGTCTGCGGTATCGCCAGCGGTCAGCACTTCGCCGGCCACGCGCAACTCGCTGCTGCCCAGTGTGGGCGCCGCGTGACTGGCGCGGATGCGCCGCCTTTCATCGATCCAGGTGATGGCCTGCAGCTCAGGGTACTGGCTGATCAGGGATTCGGCCCGGCTGACAAACTGCGCCCGGTCCAGATCCTGGTTGGACAGGTCCCGTGCCACCCGCATCAGTTGTTCCTGGCGCTCCAGCAGGCGCAGGCGCACGCGTTGCTGGGCATATTCCACATCCCGCTTCAAGGCTTCGTGTTCGCGCTCCACCTCCTCGGCGCGCAGGTACCAGAAAGCCGCCACGACGGCCGCCATGAACATCAGCACCGCGGCCAGGGGGGCCAGCGCAGCCAGCCGGTCCTGCCGGGTGGGCGGAAGAGCGCGCCACCAACTGCGCCACCAGCCCGACGGGGTGGCCACGGGGGCGGCCTGGGCTGCCGGGGGCGCAGTGGTGACGGAGGTCTTTTCCATGGTGCGAGTGTAGGGGAGTCAGGGCCTGACTTGCGGGGGGAGGTTCATGTGCAATTGCAGCATATTTTCATAATTTGAAATAAAAAAGCACTATTTGAAATAGAAAAAAATATGCGAAACTCGAGCCAACGTACTAAATTGCTGCCACCACCCACAGGAGACAAAGCATGTCAGCTCAGCCCGACCCGCAGGCCGGAAACGGTAACGCGCCCACCCCCGATACCGACCAGCAGGAAACCCGTGAGTGGATGGATGCGCTGTCCGCCATCATCGACAAAGAGGGGGTCGAGCGCGCCCACTACCTGCTGGAACAGCTGCTGGAGCATGCCCGCCAGAGCAGCGTGGATCTGCCTTTTTCTGCCAACACAGGCTACGTGAACTCCATCGAGCCCAGCCAGGAGGCGCGCAGCCCCGGCAACCTCGAAATCGAGCAGCGCCTGCGCGCTTATATGCGCTGGAATGCCATGGCCATGGTGGTCAAGGCCAACCGCCACCACCCGCCCGAGGGGGGTGACCTGGGGGGCCACATTGGCTCCTTTGCCTCGCTGGCCAGCATGTTCGGCGCCGGTTTCAACCACTTCTGGCATGCCGAGAGCGAGAACCACGGTGGTGACCTGCTCTACATCCAGGGCCACGTGTCCCCCGGCATCTATGCCCGCGCCTACCTTGAAGGCCGCCTGACCGAAGACCAGCTGCTCCACTTCCGACAGGAAGTCGATGGCAAGGGCCTGTCAAGCTACCCGCACCCCAAGCTCATGCCCGAGTTCTGGCAGTTCCCCACGGTCTCGATGGGCCTGGGCCCGCTGATGGCCATCTACCAGGCGCGTTTCCTCAAGTACCTGCATGCCCGCGGCATCGCCAACACCGAGAACCGCAAGGTCTGGGTGTTTTGCGGCGACGGCGAAATGGACGAGGTTGAATCCCTGGGCGCCATCGGTCTGGCCGCGCGCGAAAAGCTGGACAACCTGATCTTCGTCATCAACTGCAACCTGCAGCGTCTGGACGGCCCGGTGCGTGGCAATGGCAAGATCATCCAGGAACTCGAAGGTGAATTCCGTGGCTCCGGCTGGAACGTCATCAAGCTGATCTGGGGCAAGGGCTGGGATGCGTTGCTGGCCAAGGATCATGACGGCGCGCTGCGCGAACTCATGATGAAGACCAACGACGGCGACTACCAAGCCATGAAGGCCAACGACGGTGCCTACGTCCGCAAGCACTTCTTCGGCCGCGACCCGCGCACGGCCAAAATGGTTGAGAACATGACCGACGACGAGATCTGGGATCTGCAACGTGGCGGCCATGACTCGCAGAAGGTGTACGCCGCGTTCCATGCCGCCCAGAACCACACCGGACAACCATCGGTCCTTCTCGTCAAGACCGTCAAGGGTTTTGGCATGGGCAAGATCGGCGAAGGCAAGAACACGGTCCACCAGACCAAGAAGCTCAGCGACGAAGACATCAAGGCCTTCCGCGACCGCTTCAACGTGCCTATTCCGGACAGCCAGCTCGCCGAGCTGCCGTTCTACAAGCCGGCCGACGACACCCCGGAAATGAAGTACCTGCACGAGCGCCGCAGGGCCCTAGGCGGTTACCTGCCACACCGCCGCGTGAAGTCGGACGAGAGCTTCACCGTGCCGGCGCTGGACACCTTCAAGGCCATCCTCGAAGCCACGCCCGAAGGCCGCGAAATCTCCACCACCCAGGCCTATGTGCGCTTTCTCACGCAGCTGCTGCGTGACCAGGCCTTGGGCCCGCGCGTGGTGCCCATCCTTGTGGACGAGGCCCGTACCTTCGGCATGGAAGGTCTGTTCCGCCAGGTGGGCATTTACAACCCCGCAGGCCAGCAGTACACCCCGGTCGACAAAGACCAGGTGATGTACTACCGCGAAGACAAGGCCGGCCAGATCCTGCAGGAAGGCATCAACGAAGCCGGTGGCATGGCCAGCTGGATCGCAGCCGCCACCAGCTACAGCACCAATAACCGCATCATGGTGCCGTT
>DAOPUP010000239.1:0-4392 GCA_035350655.1 Acidovorax sp.
GATCGATCTGCTGGATCACGGCCAGTTGCGTGGCTTCGCCCTGCCCCACCAGAGCCCCTTCGGTGACCAGGGCTCGGCCGATGCGGCCCGAAATGGGCGCCGTGACGCTGGCGTAATTCAGATTGATACGGCCCGTCTGCACGGCGGCCCGGCCTGCGGCCACATCGGCCTCGGCCTGCTTTTGCGCCGCCACGGCATTGGCGTATTCCTGCTGGCTGACCGCGTTGGCGGCGAGCAGGGGCTTGTAGCGCCCGGCCAGCGCTGCGGCCTGGGTCAGGTTGGCCTGGGCCCGGGCCAGCGTGGCCTCGGCACTTTGCAAGGCGGCCGCATAGGGCGCGGCATCAATGGCAAACAGCAGCTGGCCGGCCTTCACGTCACTGCCTTCGCGGAACAGGCGTTTTTGCAAAATGCCTGCCGCACGGGCCCGCACCTGCGCCACGCGCGAGGCCTCCAGGCGCCCGGGCAACTCGGTGACCAGGCCCACATCGCCTGGCGTTGCCACCACCACCCCCACCTCGGGGGGCGGCATGCCACCACCGGCCGCAGCCGCTGGCGCCTCGGACTTGCCACAGGCCGCCAACAGCAATACAACGGACAGGCCACCCGCCGCAACGCCCAGGCGCACACGCGCAGGTGACGAGGCAGAGGCAACAACGGGGACAGTCTTGACATGGCGCAAGGCAGACATGGTGTTCCTTGGAGTAATGAATGGATCGCGGCGCGCCGCAAATTGGGCCAGTTTAGTGTGACGCGGCGCGCTGCGCGCAGGCCCACGGCACGGTAACGAAGTGCTGCATTAAAACATACATACATTCAAGAATGTATGTATAGTGACGGAAAAACACCGCCAATAAGTGAGGTATTCCATGGCCCGACGCACCAAGGCAGACGCACAGACCACGCGCAACAACCTTCTGGATGCTGCGGAACAATTGTTTCAATTGCGTGGCGTTTCACACACCTCCCTCAATGACATTGCGGTGGCCGCAGGCACCACGCGGGGGGCGATCTATTGGCATTTCAAGGACAAGGCCGACCTGTTCAACGCCATGATGGAGCGCGTGACCCTGCCGCTGGAACAGACGCTGGTGGTGGCTTATGTAGAGCAGGCGGCCAACCCAGTGGCCGAGATCCGCAGCGCGATGCTGGAGGCGCTGCGCCTGATCGCCACCGACGCGCAAACGCACCGCGTGCTGCAAATCGCCACCCACCAGGTCGAATACACCGCCGACATGGGCGCCGTGCTGGAACGCCACCTGAGCGTGCACGACGGCTGCCTGGCGCGCAACCAGGCCGCGCTGGAACGGGCCTTCGCCACCCACCGCCAGCCGCCGCCGGTAGCACTGAGCTGCGCGGCCCGGGGTTTGCAGGTGCTGGTGGAGGGGCTGGTGCACCAATGGCTGCTCCACCCCGAGGCGTTTGATCTGCAGGCCAATGGACGCGCTGTGCTGGACCTGTACCTCAACGGCCTGGGCCTGCAAAAAAGCATCACTGCCTGACCGGATCCGGGAGCTCAAAGCAAAGGGAGCAGCCAACACTCGATTTACCCGCAAACCATGGGTGCACTGCAGGCGCCCAACGAAAAAAGGCTGGCTCCTTACGGAGCCAGCCCTCTTCCAAGGCCCATTGAGCCTGGGCAGTCAACTCAGCGCGCTGGACGTGCAGGACGCTTGCGTGCGTCATGGGCCACAAAAGGCTTGCCGCCGCCCGCGCCCGCCGGCTTGGAGAAAGCAGGCTTGCGAGGAGCAAAGTCACCGCGCGGTGCGCCGGCGTCGCCACGGGGGGCAAAGCCGCCGCGGCCCGCATCGCCGAAACCTGGCTTGCGGCCATAGCCTTCGCCCTCCCGGCGGGGCGCAAAACCACGGTCGCCGCCACGGTCGTCACGGCCAGCGAAACCACCGCCTTCACCGCGGGCAGGTGCGCCGCGGTTATCGCGACCGGCAAAGCCGCCGCCAAAACCACCACCAGAGCCGCCGCGGTCATTGCCACCACGCGCGGGACCACCGAAGCGGCCACGCGACTGGTTATCACGGTTGTCGTACGAACGGCCCGGGGCGCCACGGCCACCACCAAAATCGCCACCGCGGGGTGCCTGCGGCGCGCGCTGCGAAGGCTCCATGCCTGGAATCACTTCGGCCTTGAACTGCTGGCGGCTGTACGACTCAATGTCGTAGATCTTGCGGCGATCGCGGAACTCGGCAAACGTGATGGCCAGGCCATCGCGACCCGCACGGCCGGTACGGCCGATGCGGTGGGTGTAATCCTCAGCCTTCATGGGCAGGCCGAAGTTGAACACGTGGGTAATGGTGGGCACGTCAATACCGCGTGCCGCCACATCGGTAGCCACCAGGATCTGCACTTGGCCAGCACGCAATGCCATCAAACGGCGGTTGCGCAAACCCTGGCTCAGGGCGCCGTGCAGCGCCACGGCCGAGAAGCCTTCCTGCTGCAGGTCGTTGGCCAAACCATCGCACTCCACCTGGGTGCTGGCGAACACGATGGCTTGGTTGATCGTGGTGTCACGCAGCCAGTGGTCCAACATCTTGCGCTTGTGCTGGGCGTTGTCGGCCCAATACAGCATCTGCTTGATGTTGGTGTGCTTCTCCTGAGGAGAATCAATAGTGACCTTCTGCACCGACGAACCGCCGTCGTGCATCACGCGCATGGCCAGTTGCTGGATGCGCGGCGCAAAGGTGGCACTGAACATCATGGTCTGCTTGCGTTGGGCCGTCAGCTGGTTGAGCTCGGCCAGGTCATCCGAGAAACCCAGGTCCAGCATGCGGTCGGCTTCGTCGACCACCAGAAACTGCACTTTGTCGAGCTTGATCTGCATCGAACGCTGCAGGTCAAGCAGGCGGCCTGGCGTGGCCACCACGAGGTCGGCGTTCTGCAGCTTGGCAATCTGCAACTGGTAAGGCATGCCGCCCACCACGTTGGCCACACGCAGGCCACGGCAATGCTTGACGAGGTCAATGGCGTCATGTGCGACCTGCTGGGCCAGTTCACGCGTGGGGCACAGAATCAGGGCGCCGGGGGTGGCTGCCTTGAAGTTGCGCGAGCTGGTGGGGTCCTTGCGCTTGGCCCGCTTGGGAGCGGGTTCGCCACGGGCTGCCGCTTCAGCCACGGCGCGCTCGAAGGCGGCGCGTTCTTCGGCTTCCGCAGCTGCTTGCTGATTGATCAGCGTGTGCAGCACAGGCAGCAGGAAAGCGGCGGTCTTGCCGCTGCCTGTCTGGCTGGACACCATCAGGTCGATGAACTTGGAGGCCTCGCTGCCCATGGCCAAGGGGATGGCCTTGAGCTGCACGCTCGTAGGCTGGGTGTAGCCCAGATCGGCCACAGCCTGCACCAGTTCAGGTGCCAGCCCCAGTTCAACAAAACCATTGGGCTCGGCAGTGACGGCTTCGCTGGCGGATTCCACCAAGGATTCAAGCGTGGACTGCGCGGAAATATCGGCAGCAATAGAAAGGTCTGCAGGCGCGAAATCGCCCTGCACCAAAGAGGTGTCGGTCATGAATTTTTCTCTCACGAAGACGGTCGCAAGCGCAGCCTGCGGTGGCTTCGTCAATGGTTAAAAAACATCAACCATCAAACGAAACCTGCATGCGCTCTGGGCGGATGCTGGTGGGCGTTGTTCGCCAGTCCTGGGCTGTCTAGAGACAGCCGGCTGGAAAGCCCGGTGTGTGAGGGGAGATGCACAATCTGCGAGGAGGTTCCTGCGCAGCCTGTAATTATCGCACGGATAAGGGTTTCCCCGCAAGCCCCCATTTTAAGGGGGCCGCAATGCCGTTGGGTCGAGGCCTCGCCAACCTGGCTCAGCGGCGTCGCATCTGCATCACACCGACAGCAGGTGCTTGCGGTAGTGCGCCAGTTCGTCAACGCTTTCATGCACGTCGGCCAGCGCCGTGTGCTTTTGCGCTTTCTTGAAGCTACTGTAGGCCTCAGGCTTCCAGCGCTTGGCGAGTTCCTTGAGCGTACTCACGTCCACATTGCGGTAGTGAAAGAAGCGCTCCAGCTTGGGCATGTAGCGCACCAGGAAACGCCGGTCCTGGCCAATGCTGTTGCCGCACATGGGTGCAACCCCCTTGGGCACGTAACGGGCCAGAAATTCCAGTATCTGCTGCTCGGCCTCGGCCTCGGTCACAGTCGAAGCCTTCACCTTGTCGATCAGGCCGCTGCGGCCATGCGTGCCCTTGTTCCAGGCGTCCATCTTGTCCAGAAGCGCATCGCTTTGGTGAATGGCCAGCACGGGGCCTTCAATGCGCGGCTCCAGTTGGGGGCCGGTCACGATCACGGCAATTTCCAGCAAACGGTCGGTATCGGGCTCTAGGCCGGTCATCTCGCAGTCCAGCCAGACCAGGTTCTGGTCCGATTTGGAAAGCACGGGGGGTACGG
>DAOPUP010000240.1:0-4385 GCA_035350655.1 Acidovorax sp.
GGGCCGTGCCCGCCATGTTGGCGTGCTTGAACACGTCCGAGCAGCGGTCCACGCCGGGGCCCTTGCCGTACCAGATGCCGAACACGCCGTCGAACTTCTTGCTTTGCGGGTACAAATCGAGCTGCTGCGTGCCCCACACGGCCGTGGCGCCCAGCTCCTCGTTCACGCCGGGCTGGAAGACGATGTGGTGGGCCGCCAGGTGCTTCTTGGCCGCCCACAGGGCCTGGTCATAGGTGCCCAACGGAGAGCCGCGGTAGCCGCTGATGAAGCCGGCCGTGTTCAGCCCCGCCGCTGCGTCGCGCTGGCGCTGCAGCATGGGCAGGCGCACGAGGGCCTGCACGCCGCTCATGAACGCCCGGCCTTCGCTCAGGGTGTATTTGTCGTCGAGCGAAACGGTTTCCAGCGCCTTGCGGATCGACTCGGGCAGGGGGGCGTTCACAGTGCACCTCCTGCGCAAGCAGGCCCGACGCCAAATCCACCGCGTCCGGCTGCGCTGTCCGCCGTGTATTTGTGGCGCAGCCCGCCCAGCGGGTTGTCGTCGAGCGAAACGGTTTCAAGGGCTTGGCGGATCGACTCGGGCAGGGGGGCGTTCATGGCGGTCTCCAGAAAGGGGCGTGCCTCAAGGTCCCCTTGAGGCGACCTGCGGGCGGGCAATGGCTTTTCGGGCAGTTTAGGCACTGTGACACGCTAAGTGCTTTCGTTTTCATGCCACGTTTACCCTCGATTTAGAAAGGATCTTTCTTAAAATGGATGAACCATGAATAATTTGGATAAATACGACCTCGCCATCCTGGGTGAACTGCAGACCGATGCCCGCCTGACCAACGCCGAGCTGGCGCAGCGTGTGGGCCTGTCGGCCGCACCTTGCTGGCGGCGCGTGCGGGCGCTGGAAGAACAGGGCTTCATCAAGGGCTACCGCGCCGAGATCGACCGCCACAAGATCGGCCTGGGTGTGCTGGCCTTTGTGCGGCTGGATGCCGACCGCAGCACGGGCAACCTCACCCGTGCGATGGAAGAGGCCATCCGCCAGATCCCCGAGGTGGTGTCCTGCCACTACATCAGCGGTACCGGAACGTTTGAGCTGCAGGTGGTGGCGCGCGACCTGGACAGCTTTTCGCTGTTTGCGCGCAACGTGCTGCTCAACCTGCCCAATGTGAAAGACATGCACACGAGCTTTTCGCTGGGCGAGGTGAAGGCCAGCAGCGCCCTGCCCCTCACGCACCTGGCGCGGGCACGCAGCTAATTGCTATATATTAAATAGCTAAGAGCGCTTTTTAATAAAGGGCTGGCGACTGTTTTTGCTGAATTTTTGGTGTGCGCAGGCGTGCGACGCCTGGCGGGCCGCGGGGGGCGGGCGCAGCGGCATGCGTCCATACGACGCACAATCGCAGGACATGCCACCCCAGCCCCCTCACGAAATCGCCCACAGTGTTTTGCCTGCCGCGCCGCCTGCTTCCTCTTCGTTGCCAGCCGATGTGGCCGCCGCCGCCCGCGATGCTGAACAGGCCGTAACCACCAAGCTGGGCGAAAGCGCCGCCCAGCGGGCCTCCCTTTCCCCCCTGGCGCCGCTGTCGGTGCCAGTGTTTCGCATGCTCTGGCTCGCCTGGGTGGCGGCCAACACCTGCATGTGGATGAACGACGTGGCGGCCGCCTGGCTCATGACCACGCTCACCACCTCGCCCATCCTGGTGGCGCTGGTGCAGTCGGCCTCCACGCTGCCGGTGTTCCTGCTGGGCCTGCCCAGCGGGGCGCTGGCCGACATCCTGGACCGGCGGCGCTACCTGATTGCCACGCAGTTCTGGGTGGCGGCCGTGGCGCTGGTGCTGTGCGTGGCCGTGCTGGCTGGCGGCATGACGGCGCCACTGCTGCTGGCGCTGACGTTCGCCAATGGCATCGGCCTGGCCATGCGCTTGCCGGTGTTTGCGGCCATCGTGCCCGAGCTGGTGAGCCGCCCGCAACTGCCCGCCGCGCTGGCGCTCAACGGCGTGGCCATGAACGCCTCGCGCATCATCGGCCCGCTGCTGGCGGGCGCCCTCATCGCCAGTGCGGGCAGTGCCTGGGTGTTCGTGCTCAACGCCTTGCTGTCGGTGGGGGCGGGTCTTGTGATCATGCGCTGGAAGCGCACCCATGTGCCCAGCCCGCTGGGGCGCGAAAAACTGCCCAGCGCCATGCGCGTGGGCCTGCAGTTTGTGCGCCAGTCGCCGCGCATGCGGGCCGTGCTCTGGCGCATCGCCCTGTTCTTCCTGCACGCCACGGCGCTGATGGCCCTGCTGCCGCTGGTGGCCAAGGGGCTCGATGGCGGAGGCGCTGGCACGTTCACGCTGCTGCTGGCCTCCATGGGAGCGGGCGCCATCGTCGCCGCCATGTTTTTGCCGCGCCTGCGCCAGGCCATGGCGCGCGATGTGCTGGTGCGGCGGGGCTCGCTGCTGCAGGCGGCGGCCATGGCGGTAACGGCCATTGCCCCCAATGTGTACGTGGCGGTGCCGGCCATGGTGCTGGCCGGCATGGCGTGGATCACCACGGCCAATTCGCTCAGCGTGTCGGCCCAGCTGGCCTTGCCCAACTGGGTGCGAGCGCGCGGCATGTCAATTGTTCAGATGGCCATCATGGGGGCCATCGCCCTGGGTGCCGCCTTGTGGGGGCAGGTGGCCACGGTGAGCTCGGTGCCCCTGAGCCTGGCGCTGGCTGCGTTGACGGGCGTGATCGCCATGGCTGTGGTGCAGCGCCTGGTGACGGATCGCCACACGGAAGAAGACCTGAGCCCTTCGCAGGCCTTCAAGGCGCCTGTGGCGGCCACACCGCCGCAGGCCGGGCGCGTGGTGGTCACCATCGAGTACACCATCGACCCGGCGCGCGCCGTCGAGTTTCGCGCCCTCATGCAGGAAAGCCGCCGCAGCCGCCTGCGCCAGGGGGCGCTGTCGTGTGACTTGCTGCACGATCTGGCCGATCCGGCGCGCTATGTGGAGCAGATCGTGGACGAGTCCTGGACCGAGCACCTGCGCCGCTTTGACCGTGTCACGGCCTCCGATGTGGCGCTGCGCGAGCGCAAACTGGCGTTCCACCGGGGGGAAGCGCCCCCCGAGGTGCTGCGCTACCTCATGGAGCGGTGACCTGTGCCGGAGTGAACATAGAATGCTCCTGAAATAATAGCTAAAAGCCTTTATTTGTTAGGGGCATCAAGTCGTTTTCACCCAAATTGTTGGAGTGCGCTGCCCGGTGCGGCATCGCGCCGCAGCGGCCGGCTCAGCGCGGCCACAGGGCCCACAGGCGCAGCCCCTGCTTGAGCCGCCCGGCCAGTTCGCCCGCCTCGGCGCCCCAGCCGGCGAAATAGTCGGCTCGCACCGCGCCCACGATGGCGCTGCCGGTGTCCTGCGCCATCACCAGGCGCTGCACCGACACCTGCGGGCCCGTGGAGACCAGCCATACGGGCGTGCCATAGGGAATGCTCTGGCGGTCCACGGCAATCGAGCGGCCGGGCGTGAGGGGCACGCCCTGTGCGCCACGCGGGCCGAACTGGGCATCCAGCGGGCTCAGGGGCTCTTCGCGAAAGAACACATAGCGCGGGTTGCTCCACAGCAGCTCGTTGGTGCGCTGCGGGTTCTGCGCCAGCCAGGCGCGAATGCCCGGCCAGGTGGCATCGCGCGTCGCGCCCTGGTCGAGCAGCCAGCGGCCCACGCTCTGGTAGGGCTGGTCGTTGGTGCCGGCATAGGCCACCCGCACCGTGGTGACGCGGCCATCGGCCTCGGTGATCTGCAGGCGGCCCGAGCCCTGGATGTGCAGCACCAGCGATTCGACCGGGTCGCGCAGCCAGGCAATCGCCCGCCCCTGCAGTGCGGCCTGGGCCTCGGGCAAGGTGTCGATCTGCTGGCGCGTGAACCAGGGCTTGCGGGTACCGTGGCCGGCGGGCAGGCCATACACCGGCACGGTGTAGCCGTTGCCGGGCTGGCGTGCCGCGTCGATCATGGGCTCGTAGTAGCTGGTCAGCAGGCCCTCGGCATTGCCGTCGGCGGCTTCGATGCGGTAGGGCTGAAGGCGGCGCACCATCCAGGCGCGCTGCTCTTCGGTGCTGGCAATGCTGAGCTGGCGCACTTCGCTGCACAACGGGGCAAAGGCCGGTGCCGGGCGCTCGCAGCCTTTGATCCACGCGTTCCAGGCCTCGTGCAGGGCGTCATCGGCAAAGCCGGGCAGCTCGGCCCAGCGCACCGGGACCCAGCGGCTTCTGGGTTGCACCATGGCGGGCGGCAAAGGCGCGGTATCGGCCGGCAGGGCCGCGCCCGCGCTGGCCGGGGGCGTGGGGATGGCCCCAGGCCGCGCGGGGCTTGGCGTGGGGGGGGTGGAGCAGGCGGCCAGCGTTCCTACAATCAGCGCCGTCATCACAAGGCGCA
>DAOPUP010000241.1:0-4385 GCA_035350655.1 Acidovorax sp.
ACCGCATTGCGCACCTGGGCGTGGGCTATTGCCCTGAAGAGCGGGGCATTTTCTCGAGCCTGTCGTGCGAAGAAAACCTGCTGCTGCCACCCGTCCTGAAGACGGATACGCAGGGCATGTCGATCGACGAAATTTACGCCATGTTCCCCAACCTGGCCGAGCGCCGCAACAGCCAGGGCACGCGCCTGTCGGGCGGCGAACAGCAGATGCTGGCGGTGGCGCGCATCCTGCGCACCGGTGCCAAGCTGCTGCTGCTCGACGAAATCTCTGAAGGCCTGGCGCCCGTCATCGTGCAGGCGTTGGCGCGCATGATCATCATGCTGCGCGAGCGTGGCTACACCGTGGTCATGGTCGAGCAGAACTTCCGTTTTGCCGCACCGCTGGCCGACCGGTTCTACGTCATGGAGCATGGCCGCATCGTCGAGAAATTCGGCGCCAGCGAGCTCGAAGAAAAGATGCCGGTGCTCAACGACCTTCTGGGCGTCTGAGCGCACGGTCTGCCAAGCCGCTTATTTTTGCAACCCCTCTTATCACCACAGGAGACATCCATGAAAAACAAGCTCAAAGCACTGGCGCTGATGCTGGGCGCCGCCGGTCTGGCCACTTCGGCCGTCCAGGCGCAGGAGAAAGTCAAGATCGGTTTCATCACCGACATGTCCAGCCTGTATTCGGACGTCGAAGGCAAGGGCGGTGCAACTGCCATCCAGATGGCCATCGATGACTTCGGTGGCAAGGTGCTGGGCCAGCCGATCGAGCTGCTGTCGGCCGACCACCAGAACAAGGCCGATATCGCGGCCTCGAAAGCCCGTGAGTGGATCGACACGCAAGGCGTCACCATGGTCTTGGGTGGCACCAACTCCGGCACCGCCCTGGCAACCGCCAAAGTGGCTCAGGAGAAGAAGCGCGTTTACTTCAATAACGGCGCTGGCAGCTCTGCATTGACCAACGAGCAATGCACCCCCTACACCGTGCACTATGCCTATGACACCGTCGCGCTGGCCAAGGGCACGGGCGGCGCGGTGGTGGACAGCGGTGGCAAGAGCTGGTTCTTCCTGACGGCCGACTACGCATTCGGTCATTCGCTGGAAAACGACACGGCGGCGGTGGTCAAGGCCAAGGGCGGCACGGTGGCGGGCACGGTGCGCCACCCGCTCAACGCCTCTGACTTCTCGTCGTTCTTGCTGCAGGCGCAAAACTCCAAGGCCCAGATTCTGGGTCTGGCCAACGCGGGCGGCGACACCATCAACGCCATCAAGGCCGCCAAGGAATTCGGCATCAACAAGACCATGAAGACCGCCGGTCTGCTGGTTTTCCTGAGCGACATCCACAGCCTGGGTCTCAAGAACACCGAAGGCCTGTTGCACACCACGAGCTGGTACTGGGACAAGGACGACGAATCGCGCAAGTTTGCCAACCAGTACTTTGCCAAGATGAAGCGCATGCCTACCGACGTTCAGGCCGCCGACTACTCTGCCACGACAACCTATCTGAAGGCGGTTGCCGCGGTCAAGAGCACGGATGCCGACAAGGTCATGGAATACCTGAAGAAGACGCCCATCAATGACTTCTACGCCAAGGGCGGTGTGATTCGCCCGGACGGTCGCATGGTGCACGAGATGTACCTGGTGCAGGTGAAGTCGCTGGCGGAATCCAAGAAGCCCTGGGATTACCTGAACATCGTCAAGAAGATTCCAGGCGAACAGGTGTTCACCACCAAGGCTGAGAGCAAGTGCGCTCTCTGGAAATAAGCCCCTGACCTGACCCCCCTTACCCTCTGTCGCCTGCCATGGAAATTTTTGGTGTCTCATTGCCGGGTCTATTGAGTCAGCTCCTTTTGGGGCTGGTCAATGGCTCGTTTTACGCAATCCTCAGCCTCGGGCTGGCCGTGATTTTCGGCCTGCTCAACGTCATCAACTTTGCGCACGGTGCGCTGTTCATGATGGGGGCCGTGATTACCTGGATGGCCATGAACTACTTCGGTATCAACTACTGGTTGATGCTGGTGCTGGCGCCGCTGGTGGTGGGGGTCTTCGGGGTCGTGATCGAGCGTCTGCTGCTGCGCTGGATCTACAAGCTGGACCATCTGTATGGCCTGCTGCTCACACTGGGCCTGACGCTGCTGATCGAGGGCGTCTTTCGCTCGGTCTATGGTGTTTCGGGCCTGGGTTACGACACGCCTGAACTGCTCGAAGGTGCGACCAACCTGGGCTTCATGATGATGCCCAACTACCGTGCCTGGGTGGTGGTGGCTTCCATCACGGTATGCATCGGCACCTGGTACGTGATCGAGAAGACCAAGCTGGGCGCCTACCTGCGCGCTGGAACCGAGAACCCGCGGCTGGTGGAGGCGTTCGGCGTGAATGTGCCGCTGATGATCACGCTGACCTATGCCTTTGGTGCCGCGCTGGCCGCCTTTGCCGGTGTGCTGGCTGCGCCGGTCTACCAGGTTTCGCCCCTCATGGGGCAGAACCTCATCATCGTGGTGTTCGCCGTGGTGGTGATCGGTGGCATGGGCTCCATCATGGGCTCCATCCTGACCGGGTTGGGCCTGGGCATCGTCGAAGGATTCACCAAGGTGTTCTATCCCGAAGCGTCTTCTACCGTGGTGTTCGTCATCATGGTCATCGTTCTCCTGATTCGCCCCGCCGGCCTGTTCGGCAAAGAAAAATAAGGGGCTGCCAACATGAATTCCAAGAACCTTTCCGCACTCGGCTACGGCCTGTTGTTTGTCGGCCTTCTGGCGGCGCCCCTGCTGGGCGCCTACCCGGTGTTCGTCATGAAGCTGATGTGCTTTGCGCTGTTCGCCGCGGCCTTCAACCTGCTGCTCGGCTACACCGGCATGCTGTCTTTCGGCCATGCCGCCTTTCTCGGTGGCTCGGCCTATGTGGCCGGCCAGTCGATGAAGGTGTGGGGCTTCACTCCGGAAGTCGGCCTGTTGCTGGGCACGCTCAGTGGTGCGTTGCTGGGCCTGGTGGTCGGCTTCTTCGCCATTCGCCGCGCAGGTATCTACTCCACGATGATCACGTTGGCGCTGGCGCAGATGCTGTTCTTCATCTGCCTGCAGATGCCCTTTACCGGTGGCGAGGATGGCCTGCAAGGCGTGCCGCGCGGCAAGCTGTTTGGCCTGGTCGATCTGCAAAACGACTTGGTCATGTACTACGTGGTGTTGGTGGTGGTGGTGGCCGCGTTCTTGCTGATCGTGCGCACAGTGCATTCGCCCTACGGCCAGGTGCTCAAGGCCATCAAGGAAAACGAGCCGCGCGCCATTTCTCTGGGCTACGACACCAACCGTTTCAAGCTGCTGGCGTTCGTGCTGTCGGCCGCGCTGTCGGGGCTGGCCGGCTCGCTCAAGACCCTGGTGCTGGGCTTTGCCACGCTCAGTGATGTGCACTGGACGGCATCGGGCCATGTGGTGTTGATGACGCTGGTGGGGGGCCTGGGCACCCTGTCGGGGCCGCTGGTGGGTTCGGCCGTGGTGGTGTTGCTGGAAAACAAGCTTGGCGAGATCGGCCATTTCCTGGCCACGCTGACCAGCGTGGAGTGGTTCAACACCTTGGGTGAATCGGTGACCATGGTGACCGGTCTGATTTTTGTGGTCTGCGTGCTGGCATTCCGCCGCGGCATCATGGGCGAAATCATTGCCTGGCTGGTACGCCGCAAGGCCGACATCAAGGGCTGAGGCGTCCTTTTTTTCGTGGGCTGTGTGCAAGCCGCTGCGTCACAGGCGCAGCGGCTTTTTGTATCCTGTCATCTCCAGATAGCCACGGCCGATCGTCTCGCCCGCCCCATTGCGCAGTTCGGACAGGCCTTCCCAATAGATCGCTCCGGTCGAGCCACTGCTGTCGAGCTCTTGATCGTCCAGCAGCGCCTGAACGCCAAACGGGCCGGCGGGCGTTTCCACACGCCACTGCACCGGATAGCGGGCACCGCTGGCGGGGCTGCTCCAGTGGCGTTGCGCGACAAACACCACGGAGTTGTCGGCAAACACCTGGGTGGGTTGGCC
Organism: Acidovorax sp.; assembly: GCA_035350655.1. Taxonomy (GTDB): domain Bacteria; phylum Pseudomonadota; class Gammaproteobacteria; order Burkholderiales; family Burkholderiaceae_C; genus Acidovorax. Next base: position 4,004 of record DAOPUP010000241.1, read on the forward strand.
GGGCGAGCGCAACGAGCCGCCCGACCAGAGCGCCGAGCCGTCGGCGCGCCGCAAGCGAAATGCCGTGAGCGCGCTGCCATCATGGAGATTCATGCCGATCCAGTCCCAGCCCACGGCCTCGGGGTGCATCAGGGCATCGCTCCATTCATGGTCCAGCCAGGCGCGGTTGGCCGGTGTGCCACTTCCGTTGTTGCCGCTGTCAATGGCCATGCGCCGCCCCTCTAGCACGATGCTGCCGCGCACTGCCAGCTGCGGCTGGCTGTAGTAGTAGCTTGCCTGTGCGGCTTCGGGGCCTTTGCGGGACAGGCCCTGGTTGCCCTGCAGCAGCGGTGGCTGGGCTGCGTCGCAGAGTAGGTCCAGCCCGAAGCCATCGCCTGCCACC
>DAOPUP010000242.1:0-4385 GCA_035350655.1 Acidovorax sp.
GTGGCAGTGGCGCTAATGGGTGTGGAGCTGCACCACTTTGGCATCGCGCTGTTCATGCTGGGGGTGGGCTGGAATTTTCTGTTCACCGGCGCCACCACGCTGGCCATGTCGGCTTACCGCCCCGAGGAAAAAGACCGCGCCCAGGCAGCCATCAACTTCTGCGTGTTTGCCACGCTGGCGCTGAGCGCGTTTTCCTCGGGGGTGCTGGTCACCACCCAGGGCTGGACGCTGCTGAACGCCGGCTCGCTGGTGCCCATTGCGATCACGGGCGCAGCCTTGCTGTGGCTGGCGTTGCGCCAGCGCCGGGCGCGGACGGCTTGATGGCAAGCTACCGCCACCGATAGTTGATTTCGTCATTTGCAAGCGCAAAAAACATGGTTCTCACCACCACGCGCCTTCCCTAGACTTTGTTCGCACTGACCCGCCCGGGCCGCATCGGCGCCCCAGGTTTGGTGCAGTTGTCGTGAGAAGTCGCCCATGTCCGCTGTCCTGTCCGCTGGCGATACCGCCACCCCGGTGCTTGCCAGGCCCCTGCCGCAAGCGTTTGAAATCCGCCCCGTCGCCGATGCCGCCGGCCCGCTGGGTGCCGAGGTCCTGGAGCTGGACCTGGCGCAGCCGCTGAACGCCGACGACTTTGCGCGCCTGCACCAGGCGCACCTGCACCACCATGTGCTGGTGTTTCGCAACCAGCGCATCACGCCACGCCAACAGGTGGATTTCAGTCGCCGCTTCGGGCCCCTGCAGATCCATGTACTGAAGAACTTCCAGCTGGCGGGCCATCCCGAAATCCTGGTGGTCTCCAACATCAAGGAAAACGGCCAGCCCATCGGCCTCGGTGATGCGGGCCATTTCTGGCACTCCGACCTGTCGTACAAGGCCGTGCCCAGCCTGGGCTCGCTGCTACACGCCCAGGAACTGCCCGCCGTGGGTGGCGACACCCTGTTTGCCGACCAGCACGCGGCCTACGACGCCTTGCCCGAGGCGCTGAAAAAGACCATTGCCCCGCTGCAGGCCGAGCACAGCTACCTGGCCCGCTACGACGAGCTGCGCGCGAAGAGCCCCTGGCGGCCCGCGCTCACCCAGGCGCAGGTGGACGAGGTCCAACCCGCCGTGCACCCCGTGGTGCGCACCCACCCCGAAACCGCACGCAAGGCGCTGTTTGTCAGCGAGCACTTCACCACGCGCATCGTGGGCCTGCCCGAGGACGAAAGCCGCGACCTGCTGGCCCAGCTGTTTGCCGCCAGCGTGAAGCCCGCGTTCGTCTATCGCCACCGCTGGCAGCCGCAGGACCTGGTGTTCTGGGACAACCGCTCGGTGCTGCACCTGGCCACGGGCACCCCCGACACCGAACGCCGCAAGCTCTACCGCACCACCATTGAAGGCGATCTTCCCTTCTGAGATTGCTTTGTTTTTGATAGCTACCAGTGCACGTTTCACAAGCACTGCAGCCACTTTTTGCCTTGAACGGATTCGAAAGCCCTGCCATGACCCACCCCACCCGCCGCCTTTTCAACCGCCGCACCCTGGGCCGCAAGACGGCCGCCGCGCTCGCCGCGGCGGGCCTGCTCACGGCGGGCCTGGGCTTGTCGGCCCCCGCGCAGGCCGCCGAGGGCCAGCTGCGCATTGCCCAGCAGTTCGGCATCGTCTATCTGCTGCTGAATGTGGCGCAGGAGCAAAAGCTGATTGAAAAGCACGGCAAGGCCGCCGGTGTGGACATCCAGGTGGAATTCCTCAAACTGTCGGGCGGCTCGGCGGTCAACGATGCGCTGCTGTCGGGCAACATCGACATTGCCGGCGCCGGCGTGGGCCCGCTGTTCACGCTGTGGGACCGCACCAAGGGCAAGCAGAACGTCAAGGGCGTGGCCTCGCTGGGCAATTTTCCGTACTACCTGGTCAGCAACAACCCGGCCGTGAAAACGATTGCCGACTTCACCGACAAGGACCGCATTGCGCTGCCGGCCGTAGGCGTCTCGGTGCAATCGCGCGTGCTGCAGCTGGCCTCGGCCAAGCTCTGGGGCGAGAAGGAATACAACCGCCTCGACAGGCTGCAGGTGGCCGTGCCGCACCCGGACGCCACCGCCGCCATCATCAAGGGCGGCACCGAGATCAACGCCCATTTCGGCAATCCGCCGTTCCAGGACCAGGCCCTGGCCGGCAACCCGAACGCGCACATCGTGCTCAAGTCCTACGACGTGCTGGGCGGCCCGGCCTCGGCCACGGTGCTCTACGCCACCGAAAAATTCCGCGCCGAGAGCCCCAAGACCTACAAGGCCTTTGTCGATGCGCTCGACGAGGCGGCGAAGTTCGTCACCGCCCACCCCGAAAAGGCGGCCGACATCTACCTCAAGGTGTCGGGCGGCAACACCGACCGCAAGCTGCTGCTGAACATCATCAAAAACCCCGAGGTGCAATTCAAGGTGAAGCCCGAGAACACCCTGGGCCTGGGCCAGTTCCTGCACCGCGTGGGCGCCATCAAGAACCAGCCCACCACACTCAAGGACTACTTCTTCGACGACGCCCTGACTGCGGGCGGCAACTGATCGCGCCCATGCGCTTGCCCCACTGGCTCCGCCATCGCTCCCGCCAGCAAGGCCTGGTGGGCCTGCCGGCCCGCCCCACGCACACGCCAGCACCCGCCTCCGAGGCCGCGCCCGCGCTGGATGCGCCGCTGCTGCGGGTGGATGGCGTCAGCATCGACTACCGCACGCACGAGCGCGGGGTGCGCGCCACGCACCGCGTCTCGTTCGACGTGCACGCAGGCGACCGCTTCGTGCTGCTGGGCGCCTCGGGCTGCGGCAAGTCCACACTGCTCAAGGCAGTGGCTGGCTTCATCACCCCGAGCGAGGGCGAGATCCGCCTGCAGGGCCGCGCCGTGACCCAGCCGGGGCCGGACCGTGTCGTCGTGTTCCAGGAGTTCGACCAGTTGCCGCCCTGGAAGACGGTGCGCGAGAACGTGGCGTTTCCGCTGCTGGCCTCGCGCACCTGCGGCCGCGTCGAGGCGGCCGAGCGGGCCGCCCTTTACCTGGAGAAGGTGGGGCTTTCCCGGTTTGCCGATGTGCACCCGCACCAGCTCTCGGGGGGCATGAAGCAGCGCGTGGCGATTGCCCGCGCCCTGGCCATGCAGCCGCAGGTGCTGCTGATGGACGAGCCCTTTGCCGCGCTCGATGCGCTCACGCGCCGGCGCATGCAGGAGGAACTGCTGGGCCTGTGGGACGAGTTCCGCTTCACGCTGATCTTCGTCACGCACTCGATCGAAGAGGCGCTGGTGGTGGGCAACCGCATCGCCATCCTGTCGCCCCATCCGGGCCGCCTGCGCGCCGAGATCAACAGCCATGCCTTCGGCCTGCACAGCCTGGGCGGCAGCGCATTCCAGGCCACGGCGCGGCGCATCCACGGGCTGCTGTTCGAGGGACAGAGCGCCACCGCCGTCGAGCCGGCGGCCACGCCGGTGCCGGGTTCGGTGGAAGCCGACGCCGTCGCGCTGGCCCGTGGGCCACGGCCTGTGGCCGGGCACAGCGCCCTGCCTTTCCGGATCTCCGTATGAGCACCCCCCTCATCCCACCCGTGCGCCCCGAAATCGAACGCGCACTGGAACCGCTGGGCCACATCGCCCCCGAGCATCCCCTGCCGCTGGCAGCCCGCATCTGGCAACAGGCCTGGGTGCGCAAGTTCGTCATCCTGGCGGTGCTGGCGGCACTGTGGGAGCTCACTGCCCGCTGGCAGGACAACGACCTGCTGCTGCCCACGTTCGTTCAAACCGCCAAGGCGCTTGTCGACGGGCTGGCCACGGGCGAGCTGCTACAAAAAGCGGCCCTCTCGCTGGCGGTGCTGCTCAAGGGGTATGTGGCGGGCATCGCGGGCGCCTTCGTGCTGACCACGCTGGCGGTGTCCACGCAGTTCGGGCGCGACCTGCTGTCCACGCTCACGTCCATGTTCAACCCGCTGCCGGCCATCGCGCTGCTGCCGCTGGCGCTGCTGTGGTTCGGGCTGGGGCAGGGCAGCCTGGTGTTCGTGCTCATCCATTCGGTGCTGTGGCCGCTGGCGCTCAATACCTACGCGGGCTTTCAGGCGGTGCCCGAGACGCTGCGCATGGCAGGGCGCAACTATGGCCTCACCGGCATCCGCTATGTGCTGCAGATCCTGGTGCCGGCGGCGCTGCCGTCCATCCTGTCGGGCCTGAAAATCGGCTGGGCCTTTGCCTGGCGCACGCTGATCGCGGCCGAGCTGGTGTTTGGCGCATCGTCGGGCAAGGGCGGCCTGGGCTGGTACATCTTCCAGAACCGCAACGAGCTCTACACCGACAAGGTGTTTGCCGGCCTGGTACTGGTCATCCTGATCGGCCTGGCAGTGGAAAGCCTGGGCTTTCACACGCTGGAGCGCCTGAC
>DAOPUP010000243.1:0-4384 GCA_035350655.1 Acidovorax sp.
CCTGCGCCTCGGGGGCCGACCGCTACAAGGTGGAAATGCAGCTGCAGAAAGTGGGACTGGCGCCGTACTTTGCCGCCAACGTGTTCAGCGGGCATGAAATGCCGCGCACCAAGCCTGCGCCCGATGTGTACCTGGCCGCTGCCGCCGCGCTGGGGGTGCCGCCGCAGCGCTGCCTGGTGGTCGAAGACACGGTGACGGGCGTGGCCGCCGGCGTGGCGGCAGGCGCCACGGTGGTGGGCTACAGCCCTTCGCCCGTGGGCCACGGCTCGCCCGAGGCGCTGCGCGCAGCCGGCGCCCGGCATGTGATGGCCGACATGGGCGAGCTGCTGGCGCTGCTGGGTTAAGGCAGAGCGGGTATCACGCCTGCCCGATGAAAGACGACCGAGGCAACTTAGCTGTTGCTGGTGAAGCCAATCGATTTGATGCGCTGTCCCCACAATTCGGTATCCCGCCTGAGCAATTCGGCCAGCTCGGTGGGGCTGGAGGGCGTCACTTCCAAGGCCAGTCCAGCGAGCGCCTCAACCACTTCTGGCGCAGCGAGTGCCTTTGCGACTGCGGCGTTGAGTCGGTTGACCTGCTCCTGTGGGGTGCGCGCCGGAAGGAAAAAACCATACCACTCGCTAAAGACCATGTCCTTGTAGCCCGCTTCCGAGAAGGTAGGAGCTTGGGGTAAGAAACGGCTGCGCTGTGCGCCAGACGTGCCGATCACGCGCAGCCGGCCGCTTTGATGGAATGGCAGCAGGGTGCTGATGGTGGACACGCATGCGGGCAACGAGCCGCCTGCCAGATCGTTGAGCATATTGCCCCCGTTCGTGTAGCCCACATGCGTGAGTTCAACGCCGGCGGCGCGACCGAGCAGGACACCGGTGAAATGCAGGGTCGATCCGGTGGCGGCGGTACCGAAATTGGCCTTGTCCGGATGCGCCTTGAGCCACTCCATAAATTGAGGGATGGTGGTCACTGCCGCGGGAACTGCCGATCCAACCGCCAGCCCGTAGCCGTAGGTCACGCAATTGGATACCGGGATGAAGTCGGCCACAGGGTCGTAGGACAGTTTTTTGTAGGTGTGCGGATACACACCCAGAATCGTCATCGGCGTGACCAGCAGAGTCGAGCCGTCCGGCGAGGCCGTCTTCAGAGCCTGCGCCGCCAACTGACCACCCACACCCGCCCTGTTTTCGACGATCAATGACCGGGCATAGCCGGGCCGCAGCTTCTCCGCCATGGCACGGCACACGGCGTCGATGGGCGAACCTGCCGGAAAACCAGCCAGGATACGTGCCGTATCCATCGACTGCGCTAATGCATTGCGTTGCAGCAAGCTCAGGCCTGCGGTTCCTAGGCACGATTGAAGGAGGTGGCGGCGCGAAAGTGTCATTGATGTCTCCTGGTTTTACGTGGCGTCACATGAGGGAAGGACGCTGTCGGGTGCTTCGAGTCACCCCCCTTTCACGGGGGCTGCGAGCAATGTAGGAATGCGCCCCACCCCGATCAAGACGGTGGGGGCGAAAACTCCATTCATAGCAGCCACCTGCCGGCAACGACCCGGTTGAAGAGGCCATGCTGGAGGAGCGCGCACAGCAGCGACAGCAAATATCGAACGCCATGGCGCCCACGAATACTGTTTTCGTTTTGAGGCCATCGCTCATTCGTTACGGGCTTCACAGAATCCCGCAAACCCCAATGGCCCATCCATAGGCAAAAAACGCCAGCACATCGTGCGAAAGGAGACTTTGAACATGAACATCACTCGAATCGGCGAGGTGCGCTGCAAGGTGGGCGAAGGCCCCGTCTGGGACGTCGCAGAACAAGCGTTGTATTTCGTCGATGTGCTGGGCCAGGATCTGTGGCGGCATGACCCGGCATCGGGTGCGTTCGATCGTTGGCACATGCCCACGCCGATTGGTTCGATGGCGTTGTGCCAGAACGGCGGTGCGGTGGTTGCACTGCAAGACGGCTTGCACAGGCTGGATCTTCAGAGCGGTCGCACAACACCGTTGGCGATTTGGGAGGATCGGGCCCAGGAGACCCAGTGCAACGATGGCAAGGTGGATCCACGCGGTCGTTTTCTGGTGGGGACGGTACCGCGCTCGCTCCATGATGAGCGCGACATCGGAGTGCTGCGCTGCATTCATCCGAACGGCACAGTGGAAGAAATCGACCACGGATTCAACATCACCAACGGCCCCGCCTGGAGCCCGGACGGTAAAACCTTTTACTTTTCTAACAGCCGTGCCCATCTGATCTTCGCCTACGACTACGACCTGGACCGTGGGCAGGTCTCGAACCGCCGCCTTTTTGCCGACACCACCGTTTACGGGGGCATGCCAGATGGCGCGACGGTCGATACCGAAGGTCGGCTCTGGAGCGCCATCTGCGGTGGTGGCAAGGTAGTGTGCTGGCGCCCCGATGGCCAGGTTGATCGAGTGATCGAGATGCCCGTCCCGCTCGTGGGCAGCGTGATGTTCGGCGGCCCACAGCTCGATCGCCTGTATGTCACGACGCTCGACGGCGGTGCTTTGGGCCTTGGCCTCCCCCAGGACGGGCTCGGTGGCGCACTGTTCGCCATCGATGGGCTGGGTGCCACCGGCCTGCCTGAGCAACGCATGGCCGTCTGACGAACAAACTCGGCGCAGCCTTCGCTCGCAGCGGCGCACAGCGCCGTGGCAGGTCCGCATGCGGCACACTGGAGTCCGATTCGCATTCTTTTTCGAGGAGCCCTCCATGCAACGACGCCAATTCCAGACCTGCGGCCTTGCCGCCCTGATCCTCCTGGCCACCACGCGGGCGCAGGCCCTGTCGCTCGGTGATCTGAGCAATGCCGACGCCAGCAGCGGAGTCAAGGCCGCACTGGAGCAGGGCGCGCTGGCCGCCGTGGGCCTGCTGGGCCAGTCCGGCGGATTTTTGAACAATCCCAAGGTGCGCATCCCGCTGCCGGGCTATCTGGAGGACGCCGCCAAGCTGATGAAGAAATTTGGCCAGGGCCAGCGCATCGAAGAGCTCGAGACCTCCATCAACCGCGCCGCCGAAGCCGCCGTACCCATGGGCCGGGACCTGCTGGTTGGCGCCGTGCGCAGCATGACGGTGACCGACGCCAAGAACATCCTGGCGGGTGGCGACACCTCGGTGACGCAGTTCTTTTCCGAAAAGACCCGCGCCCCGCTGGGCCAGAAGTTTCTGCCCGTCGTCACCCAGGCCACGAACAAGGTCGGCCTGGCCCAGCAGTACAACGCCTTTGCCGGCAAGGCGGCGGGGTTCGGGCTGGTGAAAAAAGAGGACGCGACCATCGAGCAGTACGTGACCGGCAAGACGCTGGATGGACTGTTTCTGGTGATTGGTGAGCAGGAGCAGCAGCTGCGCCAGAACCCGGCGGCGGCGGGCAGCGCCCTTTTGAAGAAGGTGTTTGGGGCGCTGAAGTAAGGTGCGCGCTGTGCGTTAATAAGTTTCAAAGAGCGCTGGTTCTGGCGCTTTATTCGATCGCGGTGAGAGCTGTCTTTTGACCGGCATTAACGGTGGGTGAGGGCGCTGACCGGGCTATGGCGCAATGGAGGCCACGGATAGGTAGGTCACACCGCGCTGCGGGCCTGCCGCCGGTATTCGGCGGGCGACTGCCCCGTCCAGCCGCGAAAAGCGCGGATAAAACTCTTCTCGTTCACAAACCCCGCCGCCTCGGCCACCTGTTTGATGGGGCGGTCGGTGCGATGCAGAAGGTCCATCGCGCGGCGTTGGCGCACCTCGTCTTTGAGGCCCTGCAGCGTAGCACCCTCTTCCTTGAGCTGGCGGTGCAGCGTTCGGGGCGACACATGCAGCAGGTGGGCCAGGGTCTCGGCACTGTGCAGCGGCAGGGCCGTTGCCGCATGCCCGCCTTGCCCCGCCTGCGGAGTACCCAGCAGCTGCCGCACGCGCTGCACCAGCAGGCGGTCGCGCCGGTATTGCAGCACCGTCAGGGGCAGTGCGTGCTGCAGCATCTGCCGCAGGGCGGCCTCGTCGCGCCGCAGCGGAAGGGCCAGGTAGCGGGCGTCGAAGGTGATGGCCGTGCGCGCCGCGCTGAAGGTGACAGGCGCACGGAACAGCACGCCATAGACCTCGGCATGTGCGGGCGCTGCAAACCCGAACTGTGCCGACAGCAGCGGTATGCGCGAATCGACGTACCAGCAGGCCAGGCCGTGGATGTTGCGCAGCACCGAGACCAGGCAGAACTCGCGCAGGGTGGGTGGCAGGCTGGGCGGCATGGGACGCTGCTCCGTGTCCCCCGCCCGCTGCGCGGGCTCCTCCTTGACCTGCGCAGCATCCCATGCCGCCCGGCTTCCGGGTGTGTTGTTCTCGACAAGGTGGATCGTCGCCACATCGCCCGTCACCTCCAGCGCCAGCGCAATGTCCGGTG
>DAOPUP010000244.1:0-4373 GCA_035350655.1 Acidovorax sp.
GGGGGGGGGGGGGGGGGGGGGGGGCGGGGGGTTCACGGCCAGGATTGTCGCTTGACATTGCCGGGTCGACCCCCTAGATTACTAACCGGTCAGTCAGTAAAAGTTGATGGTTGGGTTCCTTGTCAAGCCGCAAAAAATGGGAAGGCGCTTTGTCGCATCTTTCGGGGCGGCGCATTCATGGTTCATTGTGGCCGGACAACCACCGTTCCTACCCCGGATTTCCCATGCGCGCACTTTTCAACCTGCGGCCTTCGCCGCGGCATATTTTTCTTTTGGCCTGCGCTGCGCTGCTGTCGGCATGCTCCCGGCCGGCGCCGCCCGAAGAGCCCGTGCGTTCGGTCAAGCTGCTCACCGTAGGTGTGGGGGCGCTGCAATCGAGCGTGGAGTATGCAGGCGAGGTGCGCGCGCGCGTGGAGTCGCGCCTGGGCTTTCGGGTGGCGGGCAAGCTCGTGCAGCGCCCGGCAGAACTGGGCCAGCGGGTGAAGGCCGGGCAGGTGCTGGCGCAGCTCGATCCGCGCGACTATCAGCTGGCGGCCGATGCCGCGCGTGCGCAGCTGGCATCGGCCACCACGCAGCACGACCTGGCCGCGGCCGACTACCGGCGCTACCAGGCGCTGAAAGACCAGAGCTTCATCAGCAGCGCTGAGCTGGAGCGGCGCAACGCCACCCTCCAGGCCGCAAAGGCCGCGCTGGACCAGGCGCGTGCGCAGCTGTCTGCACAGGGCAATCAGACGGCCTACACGACGCTGGTGGCCGATGTGGCGGGTGTGGTCACGGGCATCGAGGCCGAGCCTGGCCAGGTGCTGGCATCAGGCACGCCCGTGGTGCGCGTGGCGCAGGACGGTGCGCGCGATGTGGTGTTCGCGGTGCCCGAAGACAAGGTCGCACAGATCAGGCCGGGCCAGGAAGTGACGGCCCGGGTCTGGTCCGGCAGTGCTTCTCTGGTAGGCCAGGTGCGCGAGGTGGCGGCCAGCGCCGATGCGGCCACGCGCACCTACCAGGTCAAGGTGGCGCTGCAAGGCGCCGAGTTGCCGCCCCTGGGCGCCACGGTGTATGTCACACCCAGGGCCTTCAGCCACGCGGGGACGCCCGCCATCAAGCTGCCGACCAGTGCGCTGCGCCAGGAGGGCCAGCGCACGGCGGTGTGGGTGTATGAACCTGCCACCAGCACCGTGAAGTCGCAGCCGGTGCAGATTGCCACGGCCGATGGCAACGAGGCCGTGGTGGCCTCGGGCCTGGCGCCGGGCATGCAGGTGGTGGCCACTGGCGTGCATGTGCTGTCGCCGGGGCAGAAGGTCATGGTGTACCAGCCGAAAACGGTTGCAGTGCCCGTTTCTTCCATGCAGCAAGCTGCCAAATCAATAGCGGTTGCGCCAGCCCCTGCAGCGGCGCCAGCCGCTTCCGCGCAGCAAGGCAGGCCATGACCCAGCGCCAACCCCAGGAGGGCTTCAACCTCTCCAAATGGGCACTGGACCACCCGGCGCTCACGCGCTATCTCATGGTGGTGCTGATGCTGCTGGGCTTTGCGGCCTATTTCCAGCTGGGGCAGGATGAAGATCCGCCTTTCACCTTTCGCGCCATGGTGGTGCGCACCTACTGGCCGGGCGCCACGGCACAGCAGGTGGCCGAGCAGGTGACCGACAAGATCGAGCGCACGCTGCAGGAGGTGCCTTACGCCGACAAGATCCGCAGCTATTCCAAGCCTGGCGAGTCACAGATCATTTTTCAGATCAAGGATTCCTCCAGGGCCAGCGAGGTGGCCAATGTCTGGTACAGCGTGCGCAAGAAGGTGGGCGACATGCGCAGCACGCTGCCCGGGGGCATCCAGGGGCCGTTCTTCAACGACGATTTCGGTGACGTGTATGGCGTGATTTACGCACTGGAGTCCGAAGGCTTCAGCTACGCCGAGCTCAAAACCTTTGCCGACGAGGTGCGCCAGCAACTGCTGCGAGTGCCCGATGTGGCCAAGGTCGAGCTGTTTGGCGTGCAAGACGAAAAGCTGTTCATCGAGATGTCGCAAAAGCGCCTGGCGCAGCTGGGCCTGGACATGAACCAGGTGCTGGCGCAGCTGGGGCAGCAAAACGCCGTGGAAGGCGCCGGCGCCTTCCAGACGCCGCAAGACCAGGTGCAGGTGCGGGTGGGCGGGCAGTTCAACGCCATTGAAGACCTGCGCGCCATGCCCATTCGGGGCGCAGGCAATGGGGCCGCCGCCAGCGGCGGCGGGGCGCAACTGCGCCTGTCGGACATTGCCGAGGTGCGGCGCGGCTATGTCGACCCCCCCACGGTGAAGGTGCGTCACCAGGGGCGTGAAGTGATTGCGCTCGGGGTGTCGATGGCCAAGGGCGGTGACATCATCGCCCTGGGCAAGGCCTTGCAGGGGGTGGCCGCGCGCATCGACGCTACGCTGCCGGCGGGGGTGAAGCTGGTGAACGTGCAGGACCAGCCCAAGGCGGTGGCACGTTCGGTGAACGAGTTCGTCAGGGTGCTGGTCGAGGCGGTGGTCATCGTGCTGGCAGTGAGCTTCATCAGCCTGGGGCTGCACAAGCGCCCGGGCAAGCACCCCCTGTGGAAGCGTTGGTATATCGATCCGCGCCCGGGGCTGGTGGTGGGCATCACCATTCCGCTGGTGCTGGCCGTGACCTTTCTTGCAATGTGGTACTGGGGCATTGGCCTGCACAAGATTTCGCTGGGTTCTCTGATCATTGCGCTGGGCCTGCTGGTGGACGACGCCATCATCGCGGTCGAGATGATGGTGCTCAAGCTCGAAGAGGGCTACGACAAGGTGCGCGCCGCCACCTTTGCCTATGAGCTCACCGCCATGCCCATGCTGACGGGCACGCTCATCACCGCCGCCGGTTTTCTGCCCATCGGCATCGCCAGGTCGGTGACGGGCGAATACACCTTTGCCATTTTTGCCGTGACGGTGATTGCTCTGGTGCTCAGCTGGGTCGTGTCGGTGTATTTCGTGCCCTATCTGGGCACATTCCTGCTGAAGGTGCCGCCGCATGTGCTGGCTGCGCAGGCCCGCCAGGGCGTCACGGACGATCCGCACGAGGTGTTCGATAGCCCCTTTTACACCGCTTTTCGCCGGCTGGTGCACTGGTGTGTGGAGCACCGCTGGCTGACGATTGGCGCCACGGTGCTGACCTTTGCGCTGGGCATCGTCGGCATGGGCAAGGTGCAGCAACAGTTCTTCCCGGACTCGATACGCCCCGAGATCATCGTGGACATCTGGTTCCCCGAGGGCACTTCGTTCGCGGGCAATGAAGAGGTCACCCGGCGGGTGGAGCAGCGCCTGCTGTCCGAGCCCGGTGTGGGCACCGTCAGCACCTGGGTGGGCTCAGGGGTGCCGCGGTTTTATTTGCCGCTCGATCAGGTGTTTCCGCAGACCAATGTGTCGCAATTCATCGTGGTGCCGCAAGACCTGAAGATCCGCGAGTCGCTGCGCCACAAGTTGCCGGCGCTGCTGGCGCAAGAGTTTCCGGAAGTGCGGGGCCGCATCAAGCTGCTGCCCAATGGCCCGCCGGTGGCCTATCCCGTGCAGTTCCGTGTGGAGGGTCCTGACCCGCAGGTGTTGCGCGAGCGCGCCGACGAGGTCAAGGCCCTGCTGCGGCAGAGCCCCCAGATGCGGGGTGTGAACGACAACTGGAACGAGTCCGTGAAAGTGCTGCGCCTGGAGGTGGACCAGGCCAAGGCGCGCGCGCTGGGCGTGAGCAGCCAGTCGATTGCGCAGGCCTCCAAAACCCTTTTGTCGGGCACGCAGGTGGGGCAGTTCCGCGAGGGCGACAAGCTTATCGACATCGTGCTGCGCCAGCCGTTCGAGGAGCGCCATGCCATCACCGACCTTGCCAGCGCCTATCTGCCCACGGCCTCGGGCAAGTCGATTCCGCTCACGCAGATCGCCAAGCCCGTGTTCACCTGGGAGCCCGGGGTGATGTGGCGCGAAAACCGCGACTACGCCATCACTGTGCAGGGCGATGTGGTCGAAGGCCTGCAAGGCGCCACGGTGACGGATGCGCTGCTGCCCAGCCTGCGCGAGCTCGAGGCCCGGTGGAGCGCTGCTGGTCAGGCGGGTTACCGCATTGCCGTAGCCGGTGCAGTGGAAGAAAGCTCCAAAGGCTCTGCCTCGATTGCGGCCGGCATTCCGATCATGCTGTTCATCACGTTCACCTTGCTCATGCTGCAGTTGCACAGCTTCAGCCGCGCCTTGCTGGTGTTTCTGACCGGCCCGCTGGGCCTGGCGGGCGTGGCGGCGGCCTTGCTGCTGCTGGGGCGCCCCTTCGGCTTCGTGGCCTTGCTCGGCGTGATTGCGCTCATGGGCATGATCCAGCGCAACTCGGTGATCCTGATCGACCAGATCGAGCAGGACCGCG
>DAOPUP010000245.1:0-4368 GCA_035350655.1 Acidovorax sp.
CCCCCTCTCCCTCACGGCCCGTGGTTGACACAAAGCAAGCCCGGCCTGCCCCTTGCGTGCTCCAATCCACTCCCGCCGCGCCCCACCACCATGACCCGCACGACCACTGCTCCCGCTCCCGCCATGCCACCTCCCGCCGCTACCGCACCGCACACCCTCACCGAAGACGCGGTGGCGGTGTTTACCGGCGTGCTGCTGATCTCGGTGGGCGTGGCTTTTTTCACTAGTGCCGGGCTGCTGACCGGCGGCACGGCAGGGTTGGCTTTCTTGCTGCATTACGCCACCGGCATCGGTTTCGGTAAGATTTTTTTTGTGCTCAACCTGCCGTTTTATTGGCTGGCGCTGCGCAAGCTCGGACGTGAATTCACGCTCAAGACCTTTGCGGCCGTGCTGCTGCTGTCGGTTTTGACCGAATTGCAGGTGCAGTTTTTGCAGTTTTCGCACCTGCAGCCCCTGTATGCCGCCATCACTGGCGGGCTGATCACAGGCACCGGTTTTTTGGTGCTGTTTCGCCACCGCTGTAGCCTGGGTGGCGTGGGCATACTGGCGCTGTATCTGCAGGACCGCTATGGGTGGCGCGCCGGCAAGCTGCAGATGGCGGTGGACTGCTGCATTGTGCTGCTGGCGTTGTGGACGGTGGAGCCTGCGCGCGTGGCCTGGTCGATGGCCGGCGCCGTAGCCATGAATCTGGTGCTGGCCTTGAACCACCGGCCGGGGCGCTACATGGCGGTTTGAAATGCGGGCATTGAAGGATGAAAGCCCACGTGGTCAATTGACAAGCTCCAGGGAACCATCGGGCCTGCGGTCGTATCATCCGGTAATGCGTCGCGGCCTCTTTCTCGTTCTCATGGTGGTGCTGGTCCTGCGGGGCCTGACGGGCGTTGCCATGGCCGCGGGGCTTATGCCGCCAGTGGCGCCCGCCGCTGCTCACCACGCGCAAGAGCAAGTCCAGACGCATGGCGCTGCATTGACTGCCTTGAATGTGGGTACTGCGCAAGCCTCTGGCCATCACCACGGCGGCCACGCCAGCCCTGTGGATCATCCCTGGGGGACTACTGCATCGTGCGAAAGTGCGACCGATGCATGCAGCGATCAGGAACACCACGCGAGCACTTGCTCGGCATGCGAAATCTGCCACTCCGCCATGCTCACGCCGTTTGTGCCCCCGGCACAGGCTGCCCTTGCCCCAGGACACGCTCGCCCGCTGGCCTCTGCGCCATTTGACAGCGCACCTGCAGCGTCGGCCACCAAACCACCCATCGCCTGATCTCCGACGCCCGAAGTGCGTCTGCCATGGCCTGAGCTTGCACCACCAGGGTGCATCAGGTGGCAGCGCAATGTTTTGTTCGTTGTCTGGAGATCGCCATGCGCGCCCCTGATGCACTGATTTTTTCGCTCCGGCAGGCGGCATGCCTGGGCTTGCTGATGCCGTTGTTGGCAATGGCCCAGGAGGCCGCTTCCACGAGGGATGCGGCCAACCCCGACGCCGTTGGCGCCCTCCTCTCGTACACGGGGATGAAGGGCCCATGGCCGGACAGTGAGATGCCCTCCCCCAACGCCTGGCGTGCGGCCCATGACGTGGTTGCCGCATTTCCACGCGGCCACGCCGACATCATGGCATGGGAGCAGCAGCAGTCGGCTGCGAATCCACCCCTGGCCCCGGCCAGTGCGCCGCCAGCAGCCTCTGGCAGGCTGCCGCATTCAAACCAGGGCACCCAGCCCATGCAACCGCACCAGCACATGCCTGTGCAGAGGGGCAAGCCATGAGCACCCTTCACCGCCTGACTCTGCTCGGTGCCGCAGCCTTGCTGGCGGGCTGCGCCAGCGTTTCACCCGACGGGCTGCGCAGCGATGTGGCCGCGTTCTCGGCCGGCCGCACCGGGGTAGAGGCCGCCCTGCCCGCCACCGACCCGGCCGCCCGCGCCCAGGCGCAGCAGTCCATCAACGACTGGCTGGTCCAGCCCCTCACGCAAGACGCCGCCGTGCGCATTGCGCTGCTCAATAATCCCGGCCTGCAGGCCCGATTGGCCGCGCTGGGCGTGGCCGATGCCGAGCGCGTGCAGGCCATCACGCTACCCAACCCGCACCTGACCCTGGGGCGCCTTGCCAACAGCCAGGAGCGCGAGATCGAACGCAGCCTGGCTTTCAGCCTGCTCGACCTCATCACCCTGCCCTGGCGCACCGCCCGGCAGGCCGAGCGCCTGCAAATCGCCACGCTGCAAGCAGCGCAGGACGTGGTCAGGCTGGCTGTCGACACCCGCCGCGCCTGGCTGCGCGCGGTGGCTGCCGAGCAGGTGGCCACCGCGCACGAGCGCATGACCGAGGCCGCCGAAGCCGGGGCCGAACTGGCCCGCCGCATGGTGCGCGTGGGCAACTGGAGCCGCCTGCAACTGGCGCGCGAACAGGCCGTGCTGCAACAGGCCAGCGCCCAGCGGGCCCGTGCCCGCCTGGCCGCTGCCACCGAGCGCGAGCAGCTCAACCGCCGCATGGGCCTATGGGGCCTGCAGGCGCAATACCAGCTGGCCAATCAGTTGCCCACCCTGCCCGCCACCCCGCTGCCTGCCGACGGCATCGAAGCCACTGCGCTGCGCGAACGGCTCGATGTGCAGGCCGCGCGCCGCCAGCTCGACACCCAGGCCACCCGCCAAGGCTGGAGCCGCGCGGGTGCTGTTTTTGGCGACATCGGCCTCGCCTACAACAGGAACACCAGCACGGACCGCGAGACAGGCAGCAGTGACGTGAAACGCGGTTGGGAAATCGACCTGCCACTGCCCCTGTTCGACTGGGGCGGCGCTGCCCGCACCCGCGCGCAGGCCGAGTTGGAGCAAAGCGCTACCCAGTTGCAAGACACCGCCGTGCGCGCCCGCAGCGAGGTGCGCGCCGCTTGGCTCACCTACCGCACCGCGCTCGACCTGGCGCGGCAGCAGCAAAGCGAGGTCGTGCCGCTGCGCCAGTTCATCACCGACGAAACCACCCTGCGCTACAACGGCATGCTGGCCAGCGTGTGGGAGCTGCTGGCCGAGGCCCGCGCCAGCACGCAAGCCGTGGCGGGCGCCATCGAAGCCCAGCGCGACTTCTGGCTGGCCGAGACGGATCTGCAACTCGCCCTCACCGGCACATCCCCAGGCGCCTTGCAAGGTTTGCCATCCGGCGCCGCAGCCACCACCACCCCACAAGGCCACTGACATGAACCGCCGCAATTTCTTCTCCGGTGCGGCCACTGCCGTGGCAGCTGCTTCCGTCAGCCGCGTGGCCCTGGCCGCGCTGCCCGAGCCCGCCCTGCAGACCAGCGCTGACACCGCTCTGCCGCTGCACCCACCCACGGGCCGCCCCTACAACCCGGTGGTCACCCTGAACGGCTGGACCGCCCCCTGGCGCATGAACGCCGGCGTCAAGGAGTTCCACCTGGTGGCCGAACCCGTGGTGCGCGAAGTGGCGCCCGGCTTCATGGTGAATATGTGGGGCTACAACGGCCAGAGCCCCGGCCCCACCATCGAGGTGGTCGAGGGCGACCGGGTCCGTGTGCTTGTCACCAACAAGCTGCCAGAGCACACCAGCGTGCACTGGCACGGCCAGCGCCTGCCCAATGGCATGGACGGCGTGTCGGGTCTGAACCAGGCACCCATTCCTGTGGGCAAGACCTTTGTCTACGAATTTGTGGCGCGCCGCCCCGGCACCTTCATGTACCACCCGCATGCGGATGAAATGACGCAGATGGCCATGGGCATGATGGGCTTCTGGGTGACGCACCCCAAAGTCAAAAATCCGCTCATCAGCGAGGTGGACCGCGATTTCTGCTTCCTGCTCAACGCCTACGACATCGACCCCGGCAGCATGACGCCCAAGACCATGACCATGCTGGACTTCAACCTCTGGAGCTGGAACAGCCGGATATTCCCCGGCATCGACACGCTGAACGTGCGGCACAACGACAAGGTGCGCATCCGCGTGGGCAACCTGACCATGACCAACCACCCCATCCACCTGCATGGCCACGAGTTTGTGGTGACCGGCAGCGACGGCGGCCCCTGGCCACTGGCGGCGCGCGTGCCCGAAATCACCACCGACATTGCGGTGGGGCAGATGCGGCAGTTCGAGTTTCTGGCCGACGAGGAAGGCGACTGGGCCTTCCACTGCCACAAGAGCCACCACACCATGAACGCCATGGGCCACAACGTGCCCAACCTGATTGGCGTAGACCACCGCGGCCTGGTCGGCAAGCTGCAAAAAGCCATGCCGGACTACATGGTGATGGGTGAGCGCGGCATGGCCGACATGGGCGAAATGGAAATGCCTATTCCCATGTAGTCCGGAAACCCGGCGACTACAGCAACCCCGGCTGGTTCAGGCAACCTGCTGGCACGCAGG
>DAOPUP010000246.1:0-4363 GCA_035350655.1 Acidovorax sp.
CTTTCGCCACTACCCCCTCAAGATAGCGTGTCTACCAATTTCACCACGACGGCTGATTTTTCATCTGGATGGCATGAGGAACCTTGCGGTTTTGGCTTCCCAGACAATCTCGAATTCTACTCCGGAAAAACCCTGCTCCGAAGGCCCAGACCCAATTTCGTGCGGTTTATTTCGTCGGAATCTGGCCCGCACCCGAAGCAGCGGCAGCAGGCGCAGGAACGGCAGCGCTCGAGCCGGCCACCGCAGGCGCATCCACCGCAGCCGCTGGAGCCACTGCAGCAGGCGCTTCCAGCACGCTGCCCGAGCCAGCGGGGCGCGTGTTGCCAAAATAGGCCAGCGCCAGCGTCGCCACAAAGAAGACCGAAGCCAGCACCCCCGTGGTGCGCGAGAGGAAGTTGGCACTGCCACTGGCGCCAAACAGGCTGCCCGAACTGCCGCTGCCAAACGCAGCACCCATGTCAGCACCTTTTCCATGCTGCACCAAAATCAAGCCAATCATGCCCAGAGCCGTCAGCATCTGCACACCCAACACCACATTCACAAGCACGTTCATTCTCGATTTACTCCTGATTTAATAGCTATAAGCGCAGGCTTTTATTGGGCTGCGGCAATAATTTGCAAAAAGTCATGGGCTTTCAAAGCCGCACCGCCAACCAGACCTCCGTCGATGTCCGGCTGGGTGAGCAGTTGCGCGGCATTGGCGGCGTTCATGCTGCCGCCGTACACCAGGCGAATCCGGTCTGCATGCTCGCTGGCCGCAGCCAGTTGTGCACGCAGTACGGCATGCACTTGCTGTGCCTGCTCTGGCGATGCCGTGCGGCCTGTGCCGATGGCCCACACGGGCTCATAGGCCACCACGATTTCGCTGATGCAATGGCCATTGAGATGGATCACGGCCGCCAGCTGGCGCTTCACGATGGCTTCGGTCTGACCGGCTTCGCGCTCAGCCAGGGTTTCGCCCACGCAGACAATGGGCGTGATGCCCGCCGCCAGCGCCCGTTGCGCCTTGACGGCCACCACGCTATCGCTCTCGCCGTGGTACTGGCGGCGCTCGGAATGCCCCACCAGCACATAGCGCACGCCAAATTCCTTGAGCATGGCTGCCGATGTTTCACCAGTGTAAGCACCCGCCTCGTGCTCTGAAACGTCCTGCGCGGCCAGCGCCAGCGCCGACCCGGCAGCCAAGCCAGACACCTGCGCCAGATAAGGCGCTGGCACCGCCACCGCCACGTCACAGGCGGGCTGGCCCATGCCGGCGATCAGGCCTCGCACGAGCGCCTCATTGGCAGCCAGGCTGCCATTCATCTTCCAGTTGCCTGCGATGAGTTTCTTTTTCATGATGACCACGTCAAAACAATCTTGCCGGTGTGCTGGTTGGATTCCATCAGCGCATGGGCCTGCGCCGCATCCGCAGCAGCGAAAGTACGGTAGATGACCGGACGCACCTTGGCCGCCGCGACCAAGGGCCAGACATGCTCACGCAGTGCACGCGCAATGGCCCCCTTGAACGCCACCGGCCGCGGACGCAGGGTCGAGCCCGTGATGGTGAGCCGGCGCCGCAGCACCAGCCCCGCATTAAAGGCACTTTTGACCCCGCCCTGCACAGCGATGATGACCAGGCGGCCATCTTCGGCCAGACATTCCACCTCGCGCACCACATAGTCACCCGCAACCATGTCCAGCACCACATCCACGCCCTTGCCGGCCGTGAGGCGCTTGACCTCCTCGACAAAGTCCTGCGTCTTGTAGTTAATGGCATGGTGCGCGCCCAGCGCCAGGCAGGCCGCACATTTTTCATCTGTGCCCGCCGTCACGATCACCGTGGCACCAAAAGCGCGCGCCAGCTGGATGGCCGTGACGCCAATGCCGCTGGTGCCACCCTGCACCAACAGGGTTTCGCCCGCCTGCAGACGCCCCCGGTCGAACACATTGCTCCACACCGTGAAGAAGGTTTCGGGCAAGGACGCTGCCTCAATGTCGCTCAGGCCCACGGGCACCGGCAGGCACTGCTCCACCGGCGCCACACACCACTCGGCGTAACCGCCGCCGGCCACCAGCGCACAAACGCGGTCGCCCACTTTCAGCCCGGCGCGGGCCATGGCGGCCGCATCGCCGCTTTCGACGACACCCGCCACCTCCAGCCCCGGCAGGTCGGAGGTGCCCGGGGGCGGCGCGTAATGACCCAGACGCTGTAATACGTCGGGCCGGTTGATGCCACTGGCACTGACGCGGATCAGCAACTCGCCCTCCCCCGCCTGGGGCATGGGGCGCTCGCCCAGACGCAGCACATCCGGGGCACCAAAGGCCGTGATTTCTACAGCGCGCATACAGGAACCCTTTGCTCGTCTATCTGAATGATTTTGACCACCAGCCCTTGTAAAACAAGGACCAGAAGCTCTTATATCAATAGCAGACAATCAACCGTTGAGCTGGCCCGTGCTGCCCTCGGAGGGCACCGCTTGCTGCTGTTGCTGCTCGGCGGGCTGGCGATCACGACCGCCATCACGACGCTCGCCACCACGGTCACCGCGCTCGGCCGGAGCCGGACGGTCGCTGCCGCCGGCAGGACGCTCGGCCAGGGCCTTCATGGACAGCTTGACGCGGCCCTTTTCGTCGGTTTCCATGACCTTGACCTTGACGATCTGGCCTTCGGTGAGATAGTCGCCCACGCGCTCAACCCGCTCGTGCGCGATCTGGCTGATGTGCAGCAGGCCGTCCTTGCCGGGCAGCAGGTTGATCAGCGCGCCGAAGTCCAAAATCTTGGTGACCGGGCCTTCGTAGATCTTGCCGATTTCAACTTCGGCGGTGATCTGCTCGATGCGGCGCTTGGCTTCGTCGGCCTTGGCGTTGTCGGTGGCGGCGATGGTGATGGTGCCGTCTTCCTCGATGTTGATCTGGCAACCGGTTTCTTCGGTCAGCGCACGGATCACGGCGCCGCCCTTGCCGATCACGTCACGGATCTTCTCGGGGTTGATCTTCATGGTGTACAGCTTGGGCGCGAAGTTGCTCACTTCGGTCTTGGCTTCGCCCATGGCTTCCTGCATCTTACCCAGGATGTGGATGCGCGCTTCCTTGGCCTGTGCCAGGGCGACCTGCATGATTTCCTTGGTAATGCCCTGGATCTTGATGTCCATCTGCAGAGCCGTGATCCCGGCGGTGGTGCCGGCCACCTTGAAGTCCATGTCGCCCAGGTGATCTTCATCGCCCAGGATGTCGGTCAGCACGGCAAAACGGTTGTCTTCCTTGATCAGGCCCATGGCGATACCGGCCACATGCGCCTTCATGGGCACGCCGGCGTCCATCATCGACAGGCAGCCGCCACAGACCGAAGCCATCGACGACGAGCCGTTGGACTCGGTGATTTCCGACACCACGCGCATGGTGTAGGGGAATTCTTCCTTGGTTGGCAACACCGCCACCAGAGCACGCTTGGCCAGACGGCCGTGGCCGATTTCGCGGCGCTTGGTGCTGCCCATGCGGCCCACTTCGCCGGTGGCAAAGGGAGGCATGTTGTAGTGCATCATGAAGCGGTCTTCGTACTCGCCGGCGAGCGCGTCGATGCGCTGCGCATCGCGCTCGGTGCCCAGCGTGGTCACCACTAGCGCCTGGGTTTCGCCGCGCGTGAACAGCGACGAGCCGTGGGCACGGGGCAGCACGCTGCTGCGGATCTCGATGGGGCGCACGGTGCGCGTGTCGCGACCATCGATGCGGGGCTCGCCCGCCAGGATCTGGCTGCGCACGATGCGCGCCTCGATGTCGAACAGCATGCCTTCGACCTTGACACTGTCGAACACCACACCGGCTTCCTTCAGGTCGGCCATGACCACAGCATAGGCCTCGCGGCACGCGTGCGTGCGGGCCTGCTTGTTGCGGATCTGGTAGGCCGCGCGCAGCTTGCCTTCGGCCAGCTCGGTCACCTTGGCGATGAGCGACTCGTCCTTGGCGGGCGCCTTCCAGTCCCACACCGGCTTGCCGGCCTCGCGCACCAGCTCGTGAATGGCGTTGATGGCCACATTGCCCTGCTGGTGGCCGAACACCACGGCACCCAGCATGACCTCTTCAGACAGTTGCTGCGCTTCGGATTCGACCATCAGCACGGCCGCTTCGGTGCCAGCCACGACCAGGTCCATCTGCGAGCTCTTGCGCGCTGTCTGGCCGGGGTTGAGCACATATTCACCGTTGATGTAGCCCACGCGTGCAGCGCCGATCGGACCGCTGAACGGAATGCCCGAGATGGCCAGCGCAGCGCTGGTGGCAATCAGGGCGGCAATGTCGGCATCGACTTCAGGGTTCAGCGACACCGTGTGAATGACCACATGCACGTCGTTGAAGAAACCTTCGGGGAACAGCGGGCGGATCGGGC
>DAOPUP010000247.1:0-4359 GCA_035350655.1 Acidovorax sp.
CGCACGATGGTGACGGCATCTTTCAGGGGCAGGGCCGAAAAATCCACTGCCGTGAGCTTGTTGATGCGGTCTTCGGTCAGGTTGCGGCGCGCCTTGGTGTCGATCAGCTCCCCCTGGATCAGGTAGTTGCCCTTGGCGTCAGAGTAGAAAAGGTCGGTGCCAATGCGCACTTCATAGAGGCCGGGCATGGCGGTGGCGCGGACCTCATCGATTTTTTCCATTTGGGGAATGCGTTCGGCCAGCGCTTTGCGGATGGTTGCGTCCTGGGCGCAGGCCCCGAAACTCAGGGTCAATGCGGCCGCGGCCAGCAGGGTGGGGGTCAGTTGCATCATGTTCTCGTTCAGTGTCGTCACGGCGACTGCGTTTGCAGCCGCGGGTATCAGTGGGTTCCCATGGCCTGGCGTGCCATCCATTGCTTGAGGGGGCCGCTGCGCTCAATGCCCTTCATGCCCCAGTTGCGCAGCGCCTGCACAGGCCCTTCGGTGCGCGCAAAAAGCTGCTGCAGGCTGTCGGTGGCCAGCCCCATGGGCAGCATGGCCGCCTTGCGTTCGCGCTCGTAGCTGCGCAGCAGCCGCAAATCAGCCACCGTGCGCCAGTAATCGCGTCCGTGCAGTACATGGGCCAAGGTCTGTGCGTCGGCCAGTCCCATGTTCAGCCCCTGTCCCGCCAACGGATGCACGTTGTGCGCTGCGTCGCCGGCAAGCACCCAGCTGCGGGGTTGGCCGCCCTGGGCCGGCAAGGCTCCACACCAGCGGTTGGCCCGCGCCTGCTGCAAGGGCCATGCTGCGCGTTCACCAATCAATTGCAGCACGCCCAGTGCGCCCTGGCTGGCGGTTTCGAGGTGCTCGGCAAATTCTTGCGGCGCCAGGGTCAGCAACTGGGGCACCTGTTCCTTGAGGACAGACCACACCACTGCCACAGAGTTCCCTTGCGCGCCGTCCAGCGGCAAAAACGCCAGGATGCCTCCATCGGGAAGAAACCACTGGCGGGCCACCTGGCCGTGGGGGCGTTCGCAAATCAGTCGGGTGGCGATGGCATGCTGTGCGTAGGCCGTGACCTCAAATTCCACACCGAACTCGCTGCGGGTGCGGCTGGCCCGTCCCTCGCACACCACGGTGAGCGACGCCGGCACAGGCTCGCCAACCACTTCGACCTGGGGCTGGTAGCGCACCGCCTCTGCCAGGCGCGCTTCGAGTGCAGGAACGTCCACGATCCAGGCCAGCGCATCGGCGCCCTGGGTGGCGGCATCAAAGTGCACCGCGCCGCCCTGGTCGCCAAAAACCTGCATCTCTGCGACCGCCGTGGCATGGGCCGGATCGGGCCAGCTGCGCAGGGAATCGAGCAACTGGCGCGATGCCGCGTTCAGTGCATAAGCCCGCACATCACCCGAGGATGCGGCCGTGGTGTTGGGCGCCTCCACCAAGGCCACGCGCAGCCTCTCGCGGGCGAGCAGCAAGGCCAGCGTGCGGCCCACCACGCCGGCGCCACGGATACAGATGTCAAAGGTTTTCGCCATGGGGGCATTGTAGGAGGGGGCTTTGGCCCTGGTGCGCCGACCCGCGCAGGGGCGGCGCCATTCCCCTTGATCTTTGTGCCATCGTGCGGCGGAGGGCGGCCCTGGCCGCAAATCGCTGTTTTGCATGCCTTCACGCCGCATGCCAAGGGGGCTTGGCTGCGGGCCCGTAAAATCAGTGGTTTGTCCCCAGAACACCAGAAAGCCCTGCCATGAGCCTCCAATGCGGCATCGTGGGCCTGCCCAACGTCGGCAAGTCCACCCTTTTCAACGCGCTGACCAAGGCTGGCATTGCCGCCGAGAACTACCCCTTTTGCACCATCGAGCCCAACGTGGGCGTGGTGGAGGTGCCGGATCCCCGCCTGCAACAGCTGGCCGGGATCATTTCGCCCGAGCGCATCGTCCCCGCCATCGTCGAATTTGTGGATATTGCCGGCCTGGTGGCGGGTGCCAGCCAAGGCGAGGGCCTGGGCAACCAGTTCCTGGCCCACATCCGCGAGACTGACGCCATCGTCAATGTGGTGCGCTGCTTTGAAGACGACAACGTGATCCATGTGGCCGGCCGCGTGGACCCGATTTCTGATATCGAAGTCATCCAGACCGAGCTGTGCCTGGCCGACATGGGCACCGTCGAGAAGGCGCTGAACCGCTATACCAAAGCCGCGAAGTCGGGCAACGACAAGGACGCCGCCAAGCTGGTGGCGCTGCTCACGCGTATCCAGACGGCGCTCAACGAGGGCAAGCCCGCCCGTTCGGTGGAAATCACCAAAGAAGAGCAGCCCCTGCTCAAGTCGCTGTGCCTCATCACGGCCAAGCCCGCCATGTTTGTGGGCAACGTGAGCGAAGACGGTTTTGAGAACAACCCGTTCCTCGACCGCCTGAAGGAATACGCCGCCAGCCAGAACGCGCCTGTGGTGGCTATTTGCGCCAAGATGGAAGCCGAAATGGCGGAAATGAGCGACGAAGACCGCGACATGTTCCTGGCCGAGATGGGGCAGAGTGAGCCGGGCCTGGCGCGCCTCATTCGTGGCGCCTTCAAGCTGCTGGGCCTGCAAACCTATTTCACCGCCGGCGTGAAAGAAGTGCGCGCCTGGACCATCCATATTGGCGATACCGCTCCCCAGGCGGCTGGTGTGATCCATGGCGATTTCGAGCGCGGCTTCATCCGTGCCCAGACCATTGCGTTTGACGATTTCATTGCCTACAAGGGCGAGCAGGGCGCCAAGGATGCCGGCAAGATGCGCGCCGAAGGCAAGGAATATGTGGTGAAGGACGGCGACGTGCTGAACTTCCTGTTCAACGTCTGACGGTAGGCCATGGCTACCAGCGCCCACGCTGTGGTCGCCACTGGCCAGTGCTTGCGCTACCCCTGCGCCCTGGCCTGAGCATCCACCGGTTTGGCCAGACCCGTGGACGGGTCTTTGCGCAGGCCCTGGTCGCCACAGGGCTTGGCTGCACCCAATTCATGGGTGATGCCGACCCGGCTGGGATGAGGTGGAAAACAGCTCCAAGCCATTGAAAAATAAGCGCTAAATGCTATCATTTAATGAGCTTTTGCAAGGCTTGTGGCGCTTTTTTGACCCAGGCGGTTGACACGCGTCAAGCATCGTCCACACTGCAGGGCATCGTCGTTTCTGCGGGCGCACCGCCCCCCTTGGCATGCCAGACGCATCTGTCGATCCGTTTCCCGAGAACGCGCCTGCAGCCCCTGTGGTGTTCCATGCGCGCAATCTGTGCAAGACCTACCAGACAGGCGAGGCGCAGGTGCGCGCGCTGCACGATGTCGATCTGGACATCGTGCGCGGCGAGTTCGTGGTGCTGCTGGGCGCCTCGGGCAGCGGCAAGTCCACGCTGCTCAACATCCTGGGCGGGCTGGATGTCCCCACCAGCGGCGAGGTGCGTTTTGCCGACCACGCGCTGAGCGGCGCCAGCGAGAGCGCGCTCACCGCCTACCGGCGCGAGCATGTGGGCTTTGTGTTCCAGTTCTACAACCTGATACCCAGCCTCACGGTGCGCGAGAACGTGGCGCTGGTCACCGACATCGCGCCGCACCCTATGCCGATTGACGAGGCGATTGCGCTGGTGGGGCTGACACCGCGCCAGCACCACTTTCCGGCCCAGCTCTCAGGCGGTGAGCAGCAGCGCGTGGCGATTGCGCGCGCCATCGTCAAGCGCCCCGAGGTGTTGCTGTGTGACGAGCCCACCGGCGCGCTGGATTACCAGACCGGCAAGATGGTGCTGGAGGTGATCGCACGCATCAACGCCGAACTGGGCACCACGGCCGTGGTCATCACGCACAACGCGGCCATTGCCGCGATGGCGGACCGCGTGGTCTACCTGGTGGATGGCACCATCCAGCGCATTGAGCGCAACGCGCACCGGCTCTCGCCCTCGGAGCTGTCATGGTGATGTACCAAAAATCGCATCCGTGCTCGCCCTTTGCCTCATTGAGGCCAAAGTAGATGAAAGCCCTCGATCGCAAGCTGCTGCGCGATCTGCGCCGCATGTGGAGCCAGGCCCTCACCATTGCGCTGGTGGTGGCCAGCGGCCTGGGGGGCTTCATCACCACTTTGTCGGCCGTGGATTCGCTGGCGTTGGCGCGCGACCGGTTCTATGCCCAGGGCCACTTTGCCGATGCGTTTGCCGTCGTCAAGCGCGCGCCGCTGGCGCTGGCCGAGGTGCTGCGCGGCGTGCCTGGCGTGGCCGATGTGCAGGTAACGGTGGAGCAGGTGGTGCGCGTGGAAATCGCCGGGGTGGCCGATCCCATCCTCGGCCAGCTCATCGGCGTGGACCTGCACCAGCCACCGCGCATGAACCAGGTCACGCTGCGCAGCGGCCGGCCGCTG
>DAOPUP010000248.1:0-4311 GCA_035350655.1 Acidovorax sp.
AACCTGTAGCGCAATCGCGCCGCGCTCGGTGAACTTCACGGCATTGTTCGCGTAATTGATGAGCACCTGCCCGATGCGCAAGGGGTCGCCTACCAGGTGGTTTGGAACATCGGAGGCCACGTCCAGAATCAGCTCCAGGCCCTTGGCGTTGGCACGGTCGGCGATCAGATTGACGACGTTGTCGAGGACCTTGTCGAGTTCGAAGTCGATGTGCTCCACCGACATCTTGCCGGCCTCGATCTTGGAAAAATCGAGGATGTCGTTGATGATGCCCAGCAGGTGCTTGCTGGCGTCCTGGATCTTGGTCAGGTACTGGCGCTGGCGCGTCGTCAGCTCGGTTTTCAGCACCAGGTGCGTCATGCCCATGACAGCGTTCATGGGGGTGCGGATCTCGTGGCTCATGTTGGCCAGAAAGTCGGCCTTGATGCGCGCGGCGTCTTCGGCCATTTCCTGGGCCTTGCGGATGGCCTGCACGGCGGCCCGCTCGGTGGTGATGTCCTCGATGATCGAGACGGTGCCCTTGCTGCGGTCAGCCGTGTCGACGGCACGGGCCGACATGCGGGCCCAGAAGGTCGAGCCATCCTTGCGCACCAGCAGCTGCTCGCGCACATCGGTGTCGCCCCGCCAGACCGCCTTGTAGCCCTCGCTGCCGACCAGTTCATAGGAGGCCTCGTCCGGATACCACATGCGCGTGGGTTTGCCGAGCTGCTCGCCGTAGTCGTAACCCAGCAGCTCATCCATGCGGCGATTGCAGCGAGCGACGGTGCGGTTCTTCATCAGCACCACGCCTGCGCCTGCCGATTCGAAAATGGCTTGCTGCTCCTCGTAGGACAGGCGTAGCGCGTCCAGCATGGCGCGTTCTTCGGTAATGTCTTCCAGCACGGCGATCAGCCCCCGGGAGGGGTCTGTCGTGTCAATCAGGTGGATCGAGCTGCGAACCCAGATCAGCTGGCCGTCCTTGCGCAGCCCGTTGATTTCGCTCACGTAGGTTTCGCCACGGGCCAGCGCCTCCAGCGCCAGGGCAAGGCGCTCTTCAAACAGCCCCCCGCTGGAGTACAGGCTCTCGACCCTCTGGTAGAGCAGCTCACCAGAGGCATAGCCAAACATGGCTTCCATGCGGTGATTGCAGCGCACAATGGTCTTGTCCTTGACCAGCACGATGCCCACACCGACCGAGTCGAACAGCGCGTTCTGCTCTTGCACCACGGCGGCGAGTTCGGCGGTGCGCACCACCACCTGCTGCTCCAGGCTGCTGCGGTAGGCATCGAGCTCGTCGGCCATGCGTTTTTTCTCGGTCACGTCCTCCTTGATGGCCAGGTAATGCGTGACCTTGCCATCGGGCTGCCGCACCGGCGCGATGATGGCGTGCTCCACATAGTGGCTGCCATCCTTGCGGGCGTTGTAGAGCTCGCCGCGCCAGGCCTGGCCCCGGGTCAGGGTGGCCCACATGTCCTGGTAGGTGGCCAACGGGGTGTGGCCCGACTGCAGCACGCGTGGGTTGGCGCCAATGGCTTCTTCCCGGGAGTACCCGGTGTTGCGGATAAAGGCCTGGTTCACGTATTCGATGCGCGCATCCAGGTTGGTGATGACGATGCTCTCCGGGCTTTGGTCCACGGCCAGGGAGAGCTTGCGCAGCTGGTCTTCCTGCCGTCGCTGCGCGGTCACGTCTTCCTTGACGGCGACATACTGGCAAACCTTGCCATCCTCGCCACGGATCGGGACGATGGTGGTGGCCTGCACCTGCTCGCCGCCCTCCCGGGTGCGGTTGATGAGCTCGCCAGTCCACGCCTTGCCGGCGGTCAGGGCGGCCCACATGGCGTCGTAGGTGGCAGGCGGTGTCTTGCCAGACTTGAGAATGCGCGGGTTGCACCCCAGCATTTCGTCGCGGCTGTAGCCGGTGATGCGGGTGAACGCATCGTTGACATAGACGGTGTTGGCCTCCAGGTCGGTGATCAGTACGGTGTTGGGGCTTTGCTCCACGGCCATCGAGAGCATGCGGATCTGGGCCTCGGCCTGTTTGCGTGCGGTGATCTCGCTCCACATGACCACCATGATCTTGCGCTGGCCGCGCTGACTCTCGTACACATCCACCTGCACGTCGATGGCCAGGCCATCGCTGCGCCTGAGGCGGTTTTCAAAGCTGGCCTTGCCATCCGCCACAACGGCCTGCACCTTGGCCCGGAACTCTTCGGGGGAGAACTTGCCCTGCACGTCGGCCAGCGTCATGCCCAGCAGCTCCTCGCGGCGGTAGCCCAGGTGCCGGCAGGCCGCGGCATTGACCGCCATGAAACGCAGGCTCTCGATGTCGATCAGCTCGATGGCATAGGGCGATTCCTCGACCATGATGTCCATCAGCGCCTGGTTGTCCTGTTCGGCGCGTTTGGCGCGGCGGCGGCGCAGCACGCTCGAGAGCCTGGTGCCCACGGCCTCGATCAACACTTCTTCCTCGGGCAGAAAAGCCCTGCTGCCTTTTGCCGGTGGCCGGGTGGAGGCCACCGTGAGCTGGTGCACCGTGCCATCGCCGCTATCAAAGGAGATGGAGAGGGCGTGGGGCAGTTGCGGGGCTTGCGGCGAGCCGATGGATCGGCCGTCAAACAGCGCATGTGCCCGGATTTCATCGGGGTGGCGCATGGCGGCCGGCAGCCGGGCCACCACCTGCGCAATCAGGGTATCGGCCCGGATGTCATCTTCTTCGGTCATGCGGAAGATGTCGTAAAGGCAGGCCTGCTCCTTGACGCGTTCTGCCAGGTCGGTCTGCACCGCTTCGCGAGCCACGATGTTGTCGCGAAAGGCCAGGCAGGCTCTGGCCATTTCGGCCATGAGCCCGTCGCTGCGGCGCGCCAGCTGCTGCACCTGGCCCATGGATTGCGGGTTGGTTTCACCATTGGCCAGCGCGCGCACCGCGCCCGACAGTGTGCCCAGGCGCTGGCTGACGGCGCGGCTGACCAGGAACCAGCCCAACATCAGCACGCAGCCAATCAGTGCCCCCACCAGGGTGAGCATGCGGGCGCGTTGATTGGTGAGTGCAAACTGTTGTTGCTCCGTGGCTTCGGCGTCCCGAAGGATGGAGGAGACCACATAGGAAGCATGTTCCGAGATGCGGGTGTAGTGCCCGGTGGCTTCGTGCATGAGCCGCAGGCGCTCTTCGGGCCGGGCGTTGGCCTGCTCCAGGGCATGGACCAGGCTCTGGGTGTAGGCCTGGAAATCCTGGCGTGCGGCGGTGGTGTGGTCAGCCCCCTCGTGGTGATGCTCCACCTCGCCCAGTTTCTGTAACAGGGCATCGATGCGTTCGAGGCGCTTGAGCAGCTCCGGGCGCTCGGCGCCTGGTGCGTTCTGGGCGCTTGGCACTCCCGAACCGTTGACCAGGCTCGCAAGCGCCCATTGGTGGATGTGGCCCAGCTCCAGCGAGAACTGGTTGGTCTGATCGATGCTCTCGATGTCGTGGCGCTGTTTGGCGTTGATGTCTGCAAGCTGCTCGCGCATGCCCTGCAGGACGTACAGCGAAAAAGTGGCTGCAATGACCACAATCAGCGCCACTGGCAAAAAGTAAATCCGCAGGTACCGTGGGGGTTCTTGTTTGAGCAGCTTCATGGGTTTTCGGGTGGATTCATGACGTTCCCTTGCCCCCGCGCCGGAGCCGGCGGGGTGCAGCGGCCTCAGGCCGTCGTGCCGGTGCGGCCTTGTGTTTCCTGGGCGACAGCATCGTCCTGAAACTGTGTGGCAATGCGCACGAACTGGTCGTGGCAGGCCAGGAAGGCATCGACTACGTCGGGGTCGAAATGGGTGCCACGCCCCGCGGTGATCAGCTGGGTGGCCTGGTCAAAGTCCATGGCCTTTTTGTAGACGCGGCGGCAGGTCAGTGCATCAAACACGTCCGCCAGCGCCATCAGCCGCCCCGCAGCCGGAATGGCGTCGCCCGCCAGCCCGGCGGGGTAGCCGCTGCCATCCCATTTTTCGTGGTGGGTTGCGGCAATTTCCTGGGCAACCCGCAGAAAGGCAAAAGCGCCATGCGCCTGGGCGGCCGTGGTGTCGTCGGCGGCGGCCAGTGCATCGCGCATGGCCTGGCTGATGGCGTCGGCGCCAATGGTGGCGTGCGTCTTCATGACCTCGAATTCTTCCGGCGTCAGCCGCCCAGGTTTGAGCAGGATGGCATCGGGAATTCCGACCTTTCCCAGGTCGTGTAGCGGGGCCGCCTTGACCACCATGTCCAGGCGCCCGTCGGCGAGGGCGTCCGCAAAGCGCTCATGGTGCTCCAGTTGGTGCGCCAGGATGTCGACATAGGCCTGGGTACGCAGAATGTGGTGGCCGGTG
>DAOPUP010000249.1:0-4294 GCA_035350655.1 Acidovorax sp.
GCTGCACCTTGCCTTCGGCAAACTTGCCGACCCGGATCTTCGGGCCCTGCAGGTCGGCCATGATGGCCACCTCACGCCCGGCGCGCTGCGCGGCGGCGCGCACCGCCATGGCGCGGTCGATGTGGTCCTGCGCCTTGCCGTGGCTGAAATTCAGGCGCACCACGTTGACGCCGGCGCGGATCATGCGTTCGAGCAATTGCGGGTCGCTGGAGGCGGGGCCCAGGGTGGCGACGATCTTGGTGGCGCGGGGGGTGGACATGGATGCGGCTCTTTCACTGAACGTGTAATCGAGTTTCCATTTTTACACGGAAGCGGTTACACCCACACAACCAACGCCCACCACCGCGGCCCGGCATGGGCCACGCGCCGCAGCCGCCAGCCCCACCCATGGGGGTGTGCCGGCGCCCGCCTCAGGCGCGCATCAGCGCTTCGATTTCGTCGGCCTTCACCGGCACGCCGCGCGTGATCAGTTCGCAACCGGACTCGGTGACGATGGCGTCGTCCTCGATGCGGATGCCGATGTCGTGGAACGCCTCGGGCACGCCGGCAGCAGGGCGCACATACAGGCCCGGCTCGATGGTGAGCACCATGCCCGGGCGCAGCACGCGGCTGGGGCGGTTGGTGATGAGTTCGCCCGAGAGCGGATCCTTGCGCTGGCTCACCTGGCCCAGCTCACCGGGCTCCACGTAGCTGCCGCAGTCGTGTACATCCATGCCCAGCCAGTGGCCGGTGCGGTGCATGTAGAACTGGAAATAGGCCCGCTGGTCGATCACGTCCTGCACCGTGCCCACCTTGTTTCTGTCGAGCAGGCCCAGATCCAGCAGGCCCTGCGCCAGCACGGCCACGGTGGCGTCGTGCGGGTCGGTAAAACGGGCACCCGAGCGCGTGGCGGCCACCGCAGCGTCCTGACTGGCGAGCACCAGGTCGTACAGCGCACGCTGCGGCCCGGTGAACCGGCCGTTGGCCGGGAAGGTGCGCGTGATGTCGCTGGCATAGCCGTCGAGTTCGCAGCCAGCGTCGATCAGCACCAGCTCACCATCGCGCACCGGCGCGGTGTCGGCACGGTAATGCAGCACGCAGGCATTGGCCCCCGCAGCGACGATGGAGCCATAGGCAGGATATTGCGAGCCATGCTGGCGAAATTCATGCAGCAGCTCGGCGTCGAGGTGGTACTCGCGCACTTCTTCGCCGGCGCGCAGCATGCGGGCCGAGCGCTGCATGGCGCGGACATGGGCGCCCGCACTGATCTGGCTGGCACGGCGCATGATGGCCTGCTCGTGCGCATCCTTGACCAGGCGCATTTCATCGAGCAGGGTGCACAGGTCGTTTTGCACCGCCGGGCACAGCGCGCCAAAGCGCACGCGGGCACGCACCGCATTCAGCCAGCCCTCCACCCGGGCGGCCAGGCCGCTGTGGGTGGCGAACGGGTACCAGACGCCAGCCCGGTTCTCGAGCAGGCGCGGCAGCTGCGTGTCCAGATCGCCGCTGCCATGGGCAGCATCCACGCCCAGCGCGGCGGGCGCCGCCGCCGGGCCCAGCCGGTAGCCGTCCCAAATCTCGCGCTCGAGGTCCTTGGGCTGGCAAAACAGCGTGCTGTGGCCCTCATGGGTGATCACCAGGCAGGCGCCTGGCTCGGTGAAGCCCGTGAGGTAATAGAAATAGCTGTCATGGCGGAAAAGAAAATCGCTGTCCCGGTTGCGCTGGCGCTCGGGTGCCGTGGGGACAATGGCGATGCCGCCTTCGCCGAGCATCGAAGCCAGCCGGGCGCGGCGCTGGGCATAGACAGAAACGGGCACGGTGATGTTCATGGCAGGTGCGGGGCAGTGGTGTTCAGTTCGGCCAACCGTTGCGGTGTGCCCACATCGGTCCAGCGGCCGGTGTAGAGCGCGGCGCTGACCCGGCCATTGTCCATCGCACGGCGCAGCAACGGGGCCAGAGGGGCTTTGACGCCTTGCGGGTTGCCCGGTGGAATGTCGCACCAGGGCGGCCCAAACAGCTCGGCCCGCAGCAAGGCCATGGTGCTGTAGGTATAGCGCGGTGCAAGATCGTCGGGCGGCAGGTTCAGCGCCAGGCCTTTGCCGGACAAACCAAAGTCGCCGCGCGGGTTGTGCGGCGGGTTGGGCACCAGCCACAGATGGGCCAGGTGGTCGCTGGCGGCAAAAGCCTGCACGGCGGCGCTGTCGAAGTTGAAATCAGGCGCAAACACATCGCCTGCAGCCAGCCAGAAAACGGGCCCGAGCTGCGGCAGCGCGCGCGCAATGCCGCCCGCCGTTTCCAGCGCCCCGCCAAAATCCACGCCCTCATGGGAGTATGAAATAGATAGCGCATGGTGCTTATCCGACAATGGCTGTGCGCCATTTTCATTGGAAAAATACGCAGGAATCTGTGCCCCCAGCCAGGCGGTGTTGATGACCACGCGCGAGACACCGGCATGGACCAGCGCCTGCAGATGCCATTGCAGCAAGGGCCGGCCCTGCACCTGCAGCAGGGGTTTCGGGGTGGTGTCGGTGAGAGGCCGCATGCGCTCGCCGCGGCCCGCCGCGAGCACCAGGGCAGGCACTTGCACAGGGGTGGACTGCGTCATCGCACCGCCCCGGTGGCGGGCCCCACGGCGCCGCGCTGCAGGGCATGGCGCTGCACCTCGGCGGGGTCGAAAAGGGCCAGCAGTGCCTCCATCAGACCCTGGGCCTTGGCCGAATGGTCCGCGCCAAAGTTGCACACATACACATCCAGCGTGACGGCGTTTTGCTCGGGCCAGGTGTGCACGCACAGATGCGACTCGGCCAGCAACACCGTGGCCGTCACCCCGCCCGGGCCTTGCGGTGTGGCCGGGAAGCGGTGGAACAGCTGGTCCACCGCCTGCAGCCCCGCAGCGCGCACGGCATCCGTGCAGGCCCGGGCCAGGGCGGCGGCGTCCAGCAAGCGCTGGGGGGCGCAGCGACAGCCACGCAGATCGGCAGTGAGATGCAGTCCTTGCATGCCGTGGACTGTAGTGCATCGCCACCCGCCCGGCGGCCGGCAGGGGGCCCTGTCAGCCCCCTGCCGGCCGCACCCGTAAAATGCGGGGTTTCCCCTGAACCTCCCATCCGGAGCCGCCCACCCCATGGCCAACACCCAGCAATCCCACCAGATGGCCAACGCAATCCGCGCGTTGGCCATGGACGCAGTTCAACAAGCCAATTCCGGCCACCCCGGCGCGCCCATGGGCATGGCCGACATGGCCGTGGCCCTGTGGGGCCGCCACCTCAAGCACAACCCGGTCAACCCCCAGTGGTTTGACCGCGACCGCTTCGTGCTCTCCAACGGCCACGCGTCCATGTTGCTGTATGCGCTGTTGCACCTCACGGGCTATGACCTGCCCCTGCAGGAGCTCAAGAACTTCCGCCAGCTCGGCAGCAAGACCGCCGGCCACCCCGAGGTGGGCCACACCCCCGGCGTGGAAACCACCACCGGTCCGTTGGGCCAGGGCATCACCAATGCCGTGGGCTTTGCGCTGGCCGAAAAGCTGCTGGCCGCCGAGTTCAACCGCGAAGGCCATGCCGTGGTGGACCACCACACCTACGCTTTCCTGGGCGATGGCTGCCTGATGGAAGGCATCAGCCACGAGGCGGTGGGCCTGGCGGGCGCCTGGAAACTCAACAAACTGATCGCGCTGTACGACGACAACGGCATCAGCATCGACGGCCAGGTGGCGCCCTGGTTCATCGACCACACGCCCCAACGCTTCGCCGCCTGCGGCTGGAACGTGATCGACGCGGTCGATGGGCATGATGTGGACGCCCTGGCAGCCGCCATCGCTACGGCCAAGACCAGCACCGACAAGCCCACGCTGATCGTCTGCAAGACCGCCATTGGCAAGGGCAGCCCCAACCGCGCCAACACCGCCAAGGCCCACGGCGAGCCCCTGGGCGCAGAAGAAATCAACCTGACCCGCGCCGCCCTGGGCTGGTCGCACGAACCCTTCGTGATTCCCGAGTCGGTCTATGCCGACTGGGATGCCAAGGCCGCTGGCCAGACTGCCGAAGGCGAATGGACCCTGCGCTTTGCCGCTTATGAGGCCGCCTACCCTGAGCTGGCGTTTGAATTGACCCGCCGCATGCGTGGCGACCTGCCCAAGGAATTCGCCCAGGTGGCCGTGGACACCGTGGTGGCCGCCCACACCAAGGCCGAGACCGTGGCCAGCCGCAAGGCCAGCCAGCTGGCGCTCGAAGCCTTCACCGCCGCGCTGCCCGAACTGCTGGGCGGCAGCGCCGACCTGACCGGCTCCAACCTCACCAACACCAAGAGCACGCCC
>DAOPUP010000250.1:0-4282 GCA_035350655.1 Acidovorax sp.
GTGCAGATCAGCACCGGAGCCAAGAAAAATCGCATGGCTTTCGACGAAGACCTGCTGTTCACCCACCGTGGCCTCTCGGGCCCGGCGGTGCTGCAGATATCGAGCTACTGGCAAGAGGGCCAGCCGCTGGCCATCAACCTGGCGCCCACGGTCGATCTGCCCGCCGCGCTGGCGCAGGGAAAGGCGCGCTCGCGCAAGCTGATCGCCAACGAGCTGGCCACGCTGGTCCCGAGCCGCTTGGCCGACGCCTGGGCCCAGCGTGAGGCCGACTGGCAGCGCCCCATCAACGAGGCCAGCGACAAGGCGCTGGCGCGACTGGCCGAGCAACTGGCGCACTGGGAGCTCACCCCCACGGGCACCGAGGGCTACAAGAAGGCCGAAGTCACGCTGGGCGGCGTGGACACGCGTGCGCTGTCGCAACAGACCATGGAGTGCAAAAGCCAACCCGGCCTGTATTTCATTGGCGAGGTGGTGGACGTGACGGGCTGGCTGGGCGGCTACAACTTCCAGTGGGCCTGGGCCAGCGCCCATGCGTGTGCGCAGGCGCTGCCGATGGTGGAAGCCGCGGCGCACTGACCCCGTACCGCCCCATCAGACAGTCGCCAATGCCTCGCATGCCTGCCCCAGCGCGGGCTGGTGCTGCCCGGCCCACGCTTCGAACTGGGCCACGGGCAGCGGACGGCTGAAGTGGTACCCCTGCAGCTCCTCGCAGTCCAGCGCACTCAGCACCTGGGCTGTGGCCAGGTCTTCCACCCCCTCGGCCACGATCCTGAGGCCCAGCGTGTGGCCCAGGGCAATGATGGCGCGCGTGATAGCCATGTCGGCGGGGTTGCTCAGCATGTCGCGCACAAAGGACTTGTCCACCTTGAGCCGGTCGATGTCAAAGCGCTTGAGGTAGGCCAGGCTGGAATATCCGGTTCCAAAGTCGTCGATGGACAGCTGCACGCCCAGCGACTTGAGCGCGGCCAGCTGTTGCTCTGCCGCGTGGGCGTTGTCCATCAGCTGCGATTCGGTGATTTCCAGCTCCAGCCGGTGGGCCGGCATGCCGTTGCGTGCCAGCAATGCTTCGATGTCGGACACCAGCAGCGGGTCTGCCAGCTGTGCGGCCGAGAGATTGACCGAGATGGAAATATCCGCCAGCGGGTAGACCCGGGCGGGCGCTGAATGGCGGCCCTGCGGCGCCTGCCAACGCGCCCACTGCTCGCAAGCCTGTTGCAGCACCCAGCCACCCATCGCGCGGATCATGCCGGTCTCCTCGGCAATGGGAATGAACTCGGTGGGCGGTATGTTCCCCAGCGCCGGGCTGTTCCAGCGCAGCAGGGCCTCCACGCCCAGCAGCTGGCCGCCCTTGGCGGCGAGGCGCGGTTGGTAGTGCAGGCTCAGTTCCTGGCGCTCCAGCGCGCGGCGCAGCTGTTGCTCCATGGTCTGGCGCGCCACGGCGCGCTGGTCGGTCTCGGCCGAATAGAACAGCGCCATGTCACGGCCCGTGGTCTTGGCCTCGTACATGGCGGCGTCGGCGCGGCGCATGAGCTCGTCGATATCGCCGCCGTCTTCGGGGTACACGGCGATGCCGACACTGCACGAGACGTTGAGCTCGTGCCCTTCCACCGGGTGGCTTTGGCGGATGAGCGGGATCAGGCGCCGCTCCACCAGCTGCTGCACGTCGTCGCCCCCCGCCACATCGCGCATCACCACCACAAATTCGTCGCCACCCAGGCGGCTCACGGTATCGTGGCTGCGCACGGCCTGCGTGAGACGCCCCGCCACCGAGCGCAGCAGACCGTCGCCAATATGGTGGCCCAGCGTGTCGTTGATGGCCTTGAAGCGGTCCAGGTCGATGAAAAGAACGGCCACCTTTTCACCCGTGATCGGCGCCTGCGCCAGCGCCATCTGCAGGCGCTGCACGCACAGCGAGCGGTTGGGCAGCTCGGTCAGCACATCGTGGTGGGCCAGGAACTGGATGCGCTCTTCGCTGCGCTTGCGGTCTGTGATGTCGATGGCGATACCAATGTGGTTGGCCACCTCCCCGCCCTTGCCATGGCCCTTGCTCTCGCGCACGGCCGACACCATGAGCCAGGCCGGGTAGGTCTCACCCGAGCGGCGGCG
The DNA here is from genome assembly GCA_035350655.1 of Acidovorax sp. Taxonomy (GTDB): domain Bacteria; phylum Pseudomonadota; class Gammaproteobacteria; order Burkholderiales; family Burkholderiaceae_C; genus Acidovorax. The sequence continues at coordinate 2,107 of DAOPUP010000250.1, forward strand.
AAACCGCACCTCGCCCTGCCAGGATTCCTTGTCCAGCATGGTGCGATGGATCTGGGCCGACAACGGCTCGCCACCGGCTTCCTCGAGCAAAAAGCCCAGGCTCTCGCCGATGACCTCGTAGAAGTCGTAGTGCGTGCTGCGGCAGAACGCCTTGTTCACGCTGATGATCTTCTGCTCGGCATTCATGATGATGATGCCCTCGGACGAAGCCTCGAACACCTTGGCCCACAACTCCAGGCGCTGCTCCATGAGCTTGAGCACGTTGATGGGGGTAAACGCCGTGAGCACCGCATCGCGCCCCTGGAACTGCAGCCGCCGCGCCGACAGCACGGCCCACGAGGGCTCGGGACTGCCCTCCCAGCGCACCTCGAACTCATCCACCGAGCCCTGGTCTGCCAGGCGCTGGAAGAACCGGGCCCGCACACCGGGCTCCAGCCCCACGACCCAGGGGTCGGTCTTGCGACCGCCCAGCCAATGGGCGGCGGGCGCGTTGGAATGCAGCACCTCGTGCTCGGGGATGGACGTGACCACCATGGGGATGGGAAAGGCCTCCACCAGTTCGCGCTGGGCCTCGGCCGCGCGGGCACTGGCCGCCAGCTCCTGCTGCAGCACCCGGTCGCGGTCGAGCTGGGACAGCATCTCGTTGAAGGCCGTGACCAGGCGCCCGATCTCGTCGCGGCTGACCCAATGCGCGCGCAGGGTGTGGTCGCCGCTCTTGCGCACCTCGTCCGCCACCCGTGCCAGCTGCTGCAGCGGCTTGGCGATCTGCCGGGCCACCAGCGTGACCAGGCTCAGGATGCACCCCAGCAGCACCAGCGCCGTGCCCAGATGCAGCCACATGCGCGAAAACAGGCTGTCCACGCGCTGGTTCAATAGACGTTCCAGGTCCACGATGCCCGCCGACCAGGCATCGTGCAGCGTCCCCAGCACCTGGGCCTGCTGCGCACTGACGGGGGTCTGCGTCAGGCGCAATTCGCCCGCAGCAATGCCCTGCAGCAGGGCCTGAAAGTCCTCCAGCGAGGCCTTGAGCGCCTCGCGCTGGCGGACCAGCGCCGCCCGCATTTCGGGTGAGCCCGCAATGAAGGCCTGGTTGTAGTCCGACTCAATGCCCAGCATCACCGCATCCAGGCGGCCCACCAGCGTGAGCAGCTCCGACGACCATTGCGCCCCTCGCGCCGACGGCACCGCGTTCAGAAAGCTCACGGTGTCATGCACCGCCTGCAGCAGCTCAGGAAAACGCAGCACCACGAGCGACATCACGTAGTAGCTGTCCAGGTCCGGGTCCAGGATCAGGTTGGACTGATTGCCCACGGTAGTGAGCAGCTCGCGCCCCTCGCGCAGCAGCTGGCTGCGCAGGCGGGTGAGTGACTGCGCGTCCAGCGCGCGCGATGCCGCGGGGGTGCTGCCAGAAAGCTGCTCCAGCGCGATGCTGAAGCGCTGGCTCGCATCGGAGGTGCGCAGCTGTTCATCGTGGACCACTCGCACCCCCGAAAGTCGGGCCAGCACCTGCGCCACCAGTGGCGGCCGCTGCGACGCATCCAGAAACTGCCCCATGAGACCGTCGCGCACCACTGCTGCATACGTGGTGCCCACGATCTCCTTGCGCGTGAAATCGATGGCCAGGTACTTTTCGTGGATCAGGATGCTGGAAACGTAGATCACCGCCGTCAGATCCAGCAGATAGATGAGCATGAGCTTGCGGCCCACACTGAGGCGGCCCAGCCAAGCCGATACGCGATGCATGATTGCCATGGTGTCTGCGGCGAAGGCCAACCCGGACGAATGACCTGGGCGGCCCACCGATGGTGGAGAATAAAAGTTACAACGTGAAGCAATTTCCACGCCATTTCACGGGTTTCCTTGCAAGACACACAGGGTGGTGCTGGTTCAGAACCGCCGCAGCCTGTCAAACTGACGCAGCCCAGGCGAGGGCCACCGCGCAAGGGCCACACCACCGCGCCGGCGGCGTCCACCTCCCGCGCAGCGAGCGAGGGGGACGCTGCGAAACAGCACCGGGGGTGCTTCACATCCGCTCCACAAAGGCTATAATCGCCGGCTTCGCTGGCAATGCCCCGTCGGCCAAATACTAGTTACAGACGGGGAAACCGCTGCGCATGGTCTTGAGGCCCGATCTCCCCAAGCCCCTCTGCGAGCAACATTTTGGAAAACATTAGCT
>DAOPUP010000251.1:0-4234 GCA_035350655.1 Acidovorax sp.
AATACCGGCCTGTCACGCCGGGGGTCGCGGGTTCGAGTCCCGTCCACTCCGCCAGATAAGAAACCGCTGCAGTCGTGAGGCTGCAGCGGTTTTTTTGTGTCTCGGTGCGGCAAACACCCCGCAAGCTTCCATTTGCGGGGTTTGTGTTGAATTGGTCTCTAATGCTTGATGGATAAGCGCTAGTTGTTATAAATTAAATAGCAATTCTTGTTCAGCGCGGAGCCAGACGAATGGCACCGTCCAGACGAATCACCTCGCCATTGAGCATGTCGTTCTCGAAAATGTGCTGTACCAGTTTGGCATAGTCCTGCGGCGTGCCCAAGCGGCTAGGGAAGGGCACGCCGGCTGCGAGCGCGTCCTGCACCTCCTGCGGCATGCCAAACAGCATGGGGGTGCCAAAAATCCCGGGGGCGATGGTCATGTTGCGGATGCCGTTGCGGGCCAGGTCGCGTGCGATGGGCAGCGTCATGCCCACCACGCCGCCCTTGGAAGCAGAGTACGCCGCCTGGCCAATCTGGCCGTCGTAGGCCGCCACGCTGGCGGTGGAAATCAATACGCCGCGCTCACCGGTGGCCTCGGGTTCGTTTTTGCACATGGCCTCTGCGGCCAGGCGGATCATGTTGAAGCTGCCGATCAGGTTCACCGTGATGGTCTTGCTGAACAAGCCCAAGGCATGGGCGCCACTCTTGCCCACGGTCTTTTCAGCAGGGGCAATGCCGGCGCAGTTGACCAGGCCCATGAGCTTGCCCAGCGAGACAGCCTTGGCCACTACGGCCTGGCCGTCGGTTTCGCTGCTCACATCGCATGGGACGAAGGCGCCGCCGATGTCCTTGGCAACCGTCTCGCCCTTTTCAGCCTGCATGTCGGCAATGACCACCTTGCCACCTTGCGTGGCCAGCATGCGCGCCGTTCCTTCGCCCAGCCCCGATGCGCCGCCGGTCACGATGAATACCTTGCCCTTGATTTCCATGTTCTGTCTCCAATAAGTAACGTTGACGTATACGTCAATTATTGCCTATGGATTGACGCTATGACGGAAAAAAAGGCCCGGACAGAGCCGGGCAAGATCAGAATGCGCATGAGCGGGGGACGCTCAGAGGGTTTAATTTACTGAAAACCCACGCGGTCCAGCATCTGCTGCACCTTGGTGATGTTGGCGCCCACCGCACTGATTGGAATGGTTTCGCTCTTGAAGGGCTGGCCCTGCGTCATGGCCTTGAGTGCCGGATTGTCGATGTTCAGTCCCTTGGCCGCAGGCCATTCATTGTTGCCATTGGCAAAATAGTTTTGCGCTTCCGGGCTGGCCAGGTATTCGAGGAACCTGATGGCGTTGGCCTGGTTTTTGGCATGGCGGGCCACCGCGCCGCCAGCAATGTTCATGTGCGTGCCCCAGGTCTGCTGATTTGGGAACACCACGCCCACCTTGTTGACGACAGCCACATCTTCGGGCTTGCTGGAGCGCAGCATGCGCGCCAGGTAATAGCTGTTGGTGACAGCAATGTCGCACTCACCAGACGCCACGGCCTTGATCTGATCGGTGTCGCCGCCCTTGGGTGCGCGGGCGAGGTTGGCCACCATGCCCTTGAGCCAGGCTTCAGCTTTCTGCTCGCCAAGGTGCTCGGTCACTGCTCCAAACAGGCTCAGGTTGTAGGGGTGGGAGCCCGACCGGATGCACAGCTTGCCCTTGTTCTTGGGATCTGCGAGTTCTTCGTAGGTGTCCACATCGCTCTTTTGGACCTTGGCCTTGTTGAACACGATCAGCCGTGCACGGGTGGACAAACCAAACCATGAGATGCCGCCGTCGGCGGCCGGCAGGCTGCGCAGATTGGCGGGAATGGCATCTTCCAGCTGCTTGGACCGGATGGGCTGGAACAGGCCGTCCATTTCCCCTCGGTAGAGGCGGGCCCCATCTACCAAAAGGATCACGTCCGCGGGGGAGGCGGTTCCTTCCGCCTTCAGTCGCGCCAGAATGCCCGCATCGTCCGCATCCACCCGGTTGATCTTGATGCCCGTGGCCTTGGTGAAGCCGGTGTACAAGGCTTCATCGGTGGAGTAGTGGCGGGCGGAATAGAGGTTGACCACCTGTTCCTGGGCTATGGCCGCACCCGCAACAGCGGCCAGGGCGCAGGCGGTGAGCAGGGCTTTGAGGGTCTTGGGCATGGTGTACGTCTTTAGCGATTGGAGTTTTTGGATGATAAAGCAAACGCGAATTATTCGCAATAACTTCGGTGTGCACTGATCCAGCGCTCAGCCACGATGCACCAATGCTGTATTCCGGTCCAATGGGGCGTGTGCGGTAAGTGATTCGATTCGGAAAAGAAAAAACCCTTGCAAATCAATGATTTGCAAGGGTTTATCTGTTTTGGCGGAGAGGGCGTCCCTCTAACCCGTAATCTCATGTTGTCCCGAAACGTCCGAAAACACCCATATAAATCAAATACTTAGGCAATCATTGTTGTCTTGCGTTATCCCATAAAACCCCGCACAATCGCACCATGCTGCGGGGGACAATGCGGGGGACGTTATCGCTAGCCTGCAGCCCGTTCGTTTGATTCGAGAAAGAGGCCGCTATGGGAAACATCAACCGACTGACTGCGCTGCAGGTTCAAAAGCTGAGCAAGCCGGGCTATCACGCCGATGGTGCTGGCCTGCATCTTTGCGTCAAAGCAACCGGCGGCAAAAGCTGGATTTTTCGTTATAGGTACGGCGGCAAAGAGCGCGAGATGGGCCTGGGGCCGCTGCACACGGTTTCACTTGCTGAGGCACGCGAGAAAGCACTGGCACAGCGCAAGATGCTGCTAGACGGTGTGGATCCATTGGCAGCAAAACACGCCAGCGAAGTGCAGCGCAAACTGGCTGAGGCGTCTGTCATTACGTTTGACACTGCAGCGACCAGCTGCATCGCCAGCCACCGGGCAGGCTGGAAGAACGAAAAACACGCTGAGCAGTGGACTAACACCCTCACCACCTACGCCAGCCCCGTTTTTGGTTCGCTGCCCGTGGCAGACGTCACGACGGCGCTGGTTCTGCGCGTGCTGGAGCCGATATGGACTACAAAAACTGAGACTGCATCGCGGGTTCGTGGTCGTGTCGAGAAAATCCTCGATTGGTGCAAAACGCAAGGCTATCGGACGGGCGACAACCCGGCGGCGTGGCGTGGGCATCTTGAGAACCTGCTGAGCGCACCACAAAAGACAAAGAAGGTCGAACACCATCCGGCGCTGCCCTGGCGTGAAATCGGCGCGTTCATGCAGGCGCTTCGCACCATGCCCGGCACTGCTGCCCTGGCGACCGAGTTCATCATCCTGACCAACTGCCGCACATCCGAAGCCATCGAGGCGCGTTGGGCAGAGATCGACATAGGCGAGAAGCGTTGGACTATCCCAGCCAGCCGCATGAAAGCCGCAAAAGAGCACACCATCCCATTGTCTGATGCGGCGCTGGCCGTCCTGCAGCGTGCGAAAGCAGAGTCAAAAGAGGGCGAGTTCCTGTTCCCCGGCGGCAAGAAAAACACCCCGTTGTCAAACATGGCCTGTCTCGCACTGCTAAAGCGCATGGGCCGCAGCGACCTGACGGTTCACGGTTTTAGATCGAGTTTCAGAGATTGGGCTGGCGAGGCTACTGCGCATCCCCGCGAGGTCATAGAGCACGCCATGAGCCACCAATTGAAAGACAAAGCCGAAGCCGCCTATCAGCGCGGGAGCCTGCTAGAGCGTCGTCGTGTGCTGATGGCCGACTGGGCAGCGTACTGCGCAAAGCCTGCTGCGTCCGGCGTCGTCGTGCCCCTGCAAAGCGCGAAATCGGCCTGACACTTTTCACGCAACGGCTGGCGCGAACCTATTTGAGCTACATAACCTACAAACCAAAAATGACAACACGCGCAAAACCTGATTTTTACGTGGGCGGCGGCGGCATGGTGGATGCTGAGTTCATCCCTGCAGACGTCCGGCGCGAGCTGCTACTACATCTCGAAAAATCGCCGTTGTCGGGCGAGCAGAAAAACGCGCTGATCGAATACGCGAACGACATGGGGCAGATGGTGATGGATGGCGAACTGCTGCCCGCACAAATACAGCGCACGCAGATCGAGCGCGTTGCAAACGAAGCGCGTCGTCTGCTACAAGCCCTGAATCAACTGAGCAGACCAGCGCGCGAAGCATTGCACGCGCATACCGACTACCTAGTGTAGTGTTGCATTCTGTTTGGAACTTAATCGGCTATTGGCGCGGATGAC
>DAOPUP010000252.1:0-4192 GCA_035350655.1 Acidovorax sp.
CGATGAGGAAGAGGCGCAGCCGGTATTGCCACCCGGCCCTAGCGGCCTGCCCAGGCTGCCGCTGCGCAGCTCGCCGCTGTCGCGCCTGGCCGAGCAAGGCCCTGCCATCCTGGGCCAGGTGCAAGAAGCCACGCAGCGCATCAACCAGTTGCTGGGGGACGACAACCAGCAGCGGGTCAGCGCGGCCCTCGACAGCCTGGGGCAGGCAGCCCGGGGCGCGGCGGCCCTCACCCAGCGGCTGGACAGCACCGTGAAAGAGCGCCTGGACCCCGCACTGGCGGCCCTGCCGCCCTTGGCGGGTGATGCACGCCAGACCCTGCAGGCCTTGCAGCAGGCCGGCGCCCAGGTGTCCACGCTGGCCACCGACATCGGCCAGACCACCCGGCGCCTGAGCGCCGAAGGCGGCGCGCTGGACCAGATCACCCAGGGCACGCAGGCCCTGGCGCGCGCTGCCGAGCAGGTTGGCAGCAGCACCCTGCCGCGCGTCAACCGTGCCGCAGACGACACCGCGCGCGCCGTGCGCCAGCTGGGGCGCACGGCCGGGGGCATCAGCGACAACCCGCAGCTTTTTCTCTATGGCCCCGGCCGGGCCGGCGCCGGCCCGGGCGAGCCCGGCTTCGAGGCGCCCAAGGTCCAACCCGGAGGCAATCTGCCATGAAAGCGATCAAAACAATAGCGCTTGGTTCAATCAAATCATGGGCTGCAGCCTTGTTGGTTGCCACGGCCCTGGCCGGATGCGCCGCCTTGCCCTCGCCACCGTCACGGCCCGTGCACTACGATTTTGGCCCGGGCGCCATGGCGCCGGCGCCCAGCGACCGGCGCGCACCCCTGCCGCCCCTGGCGCTGGCCGACGTCGAGGCCCCGGGCCTGGCCGAAGGCAGCACCGCCTTGCTCTACCGCCTGGCCTACGCCGACGCCCGGCAACTGCGCCCCTACACCCAGGCCCGCTGGAGCCAGCCGCCCGCACAGCTGGTGCAGCAACGCCTGCGCGACCAGCTGGGCCAGCGCCGCGCGGTGCTGACGGCCGTGGGCGGTGCGGCCCAGGCCCGCGTGGGCGGCAAGTGGCCTGCCGTGCTGCGCGTGGACCTGGAGGAGTTCAGCCAGGTCTTTACCAGCCCTACCGAAAGCGCCGGCCTGGTGCGCCTGCGTGCCACGGTGGCAGAGCCCGCCGCGGCCGGTGAAGTCTTGCTGGGCCAGCGGGTTTTCATCGTGCAGCGCCCGGCGGCCAGTGCCGATGCCGCTGGCGGCAGCCGGGCATTGGTCGAAGCCACCGACCAGGTGGCGCACGAGCTGGTGCAGTGGCTGGAGCAGCTCGCGCACTGAACGGCGCTTTCTTCGCGCAAGGGGGCCGGGTCCGTAGGCCTGCGCTGACGCCCGATCCGCAGCATGGACTACGCCGCGCAGCGGCCATCGTTTCTACAGTGGACTCCATCGCATCCAGCACCTGTTCCGCGCCTTCCGGGTGGATGGCTGAGGCGAATTTTTCGAGGAAGCACCGCATGAACGAAGACACCCTGCAAGGCAACTGGAAACAGTTCAAGGGCAAGATGGTCGAGCAATGGGGCAAGCTCACCGATGACGATTTCGATGTGATCGCAGGTCGGCGCGACCAGTTTCTGGGCAAGCTCCAGGAACGCCACGGCATCGTCCGCGACGCCGCCGAAAAGCAACTCAAGGAATGGCAGGACCGCCATCCTGATTTCCGCTTCAAAGACTGACGCCATCCCTGCATGTCAGCGCACAACGGTCTGTGACCGGCCTTTTGCCTTTGGTCTGTACGCAGGTGCCGCAGCACCTGCACCCCCGATTTCCCCTGAGGAGTAAGCCATGAAAATTGCACGCACCCTGATAGCGACCATTACCGCCGGCCTGTTGGCCACCAGCGCATTCGCCCTGACCCAGCCAGAGTACAAGGCGGCGAAAGACACCATCGCGGCCGAATACAAGGCCAGCAAAGACAAATGCAATGCCCTGACCGGCAACGCCAAGGACATTTGCGTCAAGGAAGCCAAGGGCCACGAAGAGGTCGCCGAGGCCGAACTGCAAGCCAAGTACAAACCCAGCGCCAAGGCCGACTACAAGGCCCGCGTAGTCCGGGCGGATGCTGACTACGCCGTCGCCAAGGAGAAATGCGACGACCTCAATGGCAACGCCAAGGACGTCTGCGTGAAAGACGCCAAGGCGGCCCATGTGACGGCCAAGGAAAACGCCAAGGTCGCTGAAGTCAAGGCCCAGCCGGCCGACACGCCGGCCGCCAAGGGCGCTGCCGTGGCCGAGGCGCGCAAGGACGCTGCCGCAGAAAAGAACGAGGCCAACTACAAGGCCGCCAAGGAGCGTTGCGATACCCTGCAAGGGGATCTGAAGTCCAAATGCGTGGATGACGCCAAGCGCATGTACGGCCAGTAAGCCACTGGCCGCGCATCCGCGCTGTAGGCCGGCTACCGAGCCGGTGCCCGAAGCCCCGCCTGTGCGGGGCTTTTTTGTGCCATGGCGCGCGCCAGCTCATGATTTGTGTCAACACCTTGGCTCTTGCTGCGCCCTAAGCTCACGCCCTTTCGTGACGCAAGGAATCAAAGATGGCTGCACTGCAATGGTCGGACGCATTGGCACTGGACCTGCCACTCATGGACGACACCCACCGCGAGTTCGTGGACCTGTTGGCCGCCGTGGAGGCAGCCGACGACGCGGCGCTGGTGGCCGCCTGGCAGGCACTGGTCGAGCACACCGCGCAGCATTTTGGCCAGGAGGACGCATGGATGGCCGCCACGCGCTTTGCCTCGGGCAACTGCCACGCCATGCAGCACCAGGTGGTGCTGCAGGTCATGCGCGAAGGCGCGGCGCGCACCGCAGACCAGGGCGAGTTGCATGTGGTGCGCGCCATGGCGGGCGAGCTGGCGCTGTGGTTTCCCCAGCATGCGCAAAGCATGGATGCGGCGCTGGCACTGCACCTGCGCCGCGTTGGGTTTGATGCGGCCACCGGGCGGGTGCATGCGCCCGATGCGCTGCCCGAGGGCTTGATCCACGGCTGCGGCGGCGCCAGCTGCTCCGACGAGGACAACCACACCGCAGCGGCGACTGGCGCTGCAGAAGCCGCAGTGGCCTGAACGCCGGGACACCTTGAGACCCCCTGGGGCCGTGGTCAGGCACTGCCCCGTCGCGGCAAAGCAGTAGATTTTTTAGCTATTATATTAATAGCTTTAGGTGATTGATTTGTATAGGCTACAGGCTGTTTTTGCTTGTAGTCACATCAGTGCTTTGCGCGGTGCTCCCCTGCCGCAGCCATTGCTGCACCTGCTCCAGCACCCACTGGGGCGCATCCAGCGGCAGATCATGCCCGGCATGGGGGTGCAGCGCCAAGGCGCAATGCCAGCTGCGGGTAATGGCTTGCGAGCATCGGCTGTCCACCAGCCGGTCGTTCTGGCTGGCCAGCAGCAGGACGGGGGGGCGGGGCGCCACGGTGGGCGCCTGGTAGTGCGCCGCCGCCAGCAGCTGGCGCAGGGCGTTGACGGCCGACACAGGGCGCTGGGCGCGGGCGGCCACCCAGTCGCCAATGACGGCGCTGTGCGGCGCGGGCCTATTGCTTGTTAGCCGCCACACCCTGCGTTCGATGGCTTCGGGCGAGCGGGGCAGCAGCGCCAGGCCCAGCAAGGCCGCGTAGTTGCGCGGGCGCAGCCGATGGAAAAAAGGGCTGAACGGGCGCAAGCTGGTGTTCACCAGCACGCAGCCCAGGATGTCCGCGGGCGCCACGCGGGCCCATTCGGTGGCCACCATGGCGCCCAGCGACATGGCGAACAGGCGGTACGGCGGGCGCACGCCCTGCCTGGACAGCTCGGCGCGGCAGGCCGCCACCATGCCCTGCACGCTGAGCGGGCTGGGCCGGGCATGGAGCTGGCCGTTGCCTGGCAGGTCGAGCGCCACCACCTGCGCCTGTGGCCAGGCGTTCTGGAAGTCGTCCGCAAAGCGGCCCCAGTGGGCGGTTTCGCGGGTGAGTCCACGCAACAGGATCCAGGTGTCCATGGGGCGGCTCAATACCACTCGGCCAGCGCGTCGGCGCGGCGCTGCGCGTATTGCTCGGCGCCGGGCAGCCAGCGCTGGTGGCTGCCGGCCGCGCGCGCCAGAAAGTCCAGCAGCGCCAGATGCCGGCGCAGCACCCGCTGCTGGCGGTGGTCGATCAGGGGGTTGAAGATGCCCA
>DAOPUP010000253.1:0-4178 GCA_035350655.1 Acidovorax sp.
AGGTGGTAGCTCACATTGGCGCGCGTCATCTTCAGGTTGCGCGCGGCCTGGCTCAGGTTGCCAGCGTCCAGAATGTCCACCAGGACGGTCAGGGAAGTGATTTCCATGCAGGCCAGTCGGGGGTGTGGGAAAGCTATGTCAAGTAATTTTTGACAGTCTGTCAATCGTTAATGTAATTGTCAAGATTGATTGGCGCATCAACAATAGCGCTCTTTCCCTTTTCCAGGAGACTCCCGCATGGGCGCAGCCATCCCCGATTCCGTTGTTACCACCGCCCGCGAGGGCTCCATCCTGGTCGTGACGGTCAACAACCCGCCCGTCAATGCCTTGGGCGTGGCCGTGCGCCAGGGCCTGGCTGCGGCCATGGCCGCCGCGCAGGCCGACGACGCGGTGGCCGGCGTGCTGCTGGTGGGCGCCGGCAAGGCCTTCATTGCGGGCGCGGACATCCGCGAGTTTGGCAAGCCGGCCCTGCCGCCGTCGCTGCCCGAGGTGTGCCGCAGCATTGAAGACTGCACCAAGCCCGTGGTTGCGGTGCTGCATGGCGCTGCGTTGGGCGGTGGCCTGGAAGTGGCGCTGTCGGCGCACTACCGCCTGGCGCTGCCCGCTGCGAAGCTCGGCCTGCCCGAAGTGACGCTGGGGTTGCTGCCCGGTTCGGGTGGCACGCAGCGCGCGCCGCGCCTGATGGGCGCGCGCGCCGCCACCGAGCTCATGCTCAGCGGCAAGCACCTGTCGGCCAAGGCCGCGCTGGCGGCAGGCCTGGTGGACCAACTGGCTGAGGGCGACGACGCCCAGGCTGCTGGCCTGGTCTACCTCAACGCGCTGCTGGCGCAAAACGCCCCCGTGCGCCGCACGCGCGACATCGCCATCCCCGACCCCGCCGCAGCGCTGGCCGAGCTGGAGGTGCTGAAAGCCGACACCGCCAAGAAAACCCGGGGCCTGTTTTCGCCCCTCAAGATCATTGAATGCGTGCAGGCCGCCGTGCAGCTGCCATTTGACGAAGGCATGGCGCGCGAGCGCGCGCTGTTTCTGGAGTGCCTGGACAGCCCGCAGCGTGCCGGCCTGATCCACGCCTTTTTTGCCGAGCGCGAAGTGGTCAAGATCCCCGAGGCCAAGGCCGCCGCGCCGCGCGCATTTGCCACCATCGCCATCATTGGCGGCGGCACCATGGGTGCGGGCATCACCGTGTCGGCCCTGGACGCGGGCTACCCCGTGACCATGGTCGAGCGCGATGCAGCATCCATCGCGCGGGGCCGTGCCAATGTGGAAAAGGTCTACACCGGCCTGGTCGCCAAGGGCCGCATGACCGAAGAAGCCAAGGCCGCCGTCATGGCGCGCTATACCGGCAGCACCTCGTACGACGACCTGGCCAACGTGGACCTGGTGATCGAGGCCGTGTTTGAAGAACTCGACGTCAAAAAAGCCGTGTTCAAGGAGCTGGACCGCGTGTGCAAACCCGGCGCCGTGCTGGCCACCAACACCTCGTACCTGGACATCGACGCCATCGCCGTCGTCACCAGCCGCCCGCAGGACGTGATTGGCCTGCACTTCTTCAGCCCCGCCAACATCATGAAGCTGCTGGAGATCGTGGTGCCCGCCAAGGTGGGTGCTGACGTGGTGGCCACCGCCTTTGAACTGGCCAAGAAACTCAAAAAAGTGCCCGTGCGCGCCGGTGTGTGCGACGGCTTCATCGGCAACCGCATTCTGGCCGTGTACAAGCAGGCCGCCGACTACATCATGGAAGACGGCGCCAGCCCCTACGAGATCGACGAGGCCGTGCGCGGCTTTGGCTTTGCCATGGGCCCGTTCCAGGTGACGGACCTGGCCGGTGGCGACATTGGCTGGGCCACGCGCAAGCGCCGTGCCGCCACGCGCGACCCGAAAGCCCGCTATGTGGAGGTGGCCGACCGCATCTGCGAGCGTGGCTGGTTCGGCCAGAAAACCGGCCGCGGCTTTTACCTGTACCCCGAAGGCGCCCGCGTGGGCCAGCCCGACCCCGAAGTGCTGGCCATTGTGGATGCCGAGCGCGCCAAGAAGGGCATCACGCCCCGCTGCTTCACTGCCGACGAGATCATGCGCCGCTACATGGCCGCCATGGTGAACGAAGGCGCCAAGGTGGTGGCCGAAGGCATTGCCCTGCGCCCGCTGGATGTGGACGTGACCTTCGTCGCGGGCTACGGCTTTCCACGCCACCGTGGCGGCCCCATGAAGTGGGCCGACATGTACGGCCTGCCCCGGCTGCTGGCCGACATCGAGGAATTTGCCAAGGAAGACGCGCTGTTCTGGAAACCCTCGCCCCTGCTGGTCAAGCTGGTGCAGGAAGGGCGCAATTTCGACAGCCTGAACCAGCTTGCCTGAGCACCCGCCGCCACAGCACCCGCCACCACAGCATCTGTCACGTAGATATCAAATCAATAGCTGTTAGCGCTTGTAAATAAAGGGTTTGGTAGTGTTTTTTTTATCAAACCTAATCAATGCAAGCGCAATCAGCTAGAAAAACAGGAGCAACCACCATGCGCCAAGCCGTTATCGTTTCTACCGCCCGCACGCCGCTGGCCAAATCCCACCGGGGCGAATTCAATGCCACGCCCGGCCCGCAACTGGCCGCTTTCTCGGTGAAAGCGGCGGTCGAGCGCGCGGGCATCGACCCGGCCCTCATTGAAGACCTGGTGATGGGCTGCGGTTACCCCGAAGGCATCACCGGCAAGAACATTGGCCGCCAGACCGTGGTGCGCGCCGGTTTGCCGCTGTCGGTGGCGGGCGTTACCGTCAGCCGTTTTTGTGCCTCGGGCCTGCAAGCCATTGCCATGGCGGCAGACCGCATCGTGGCCGAAGGCGTGCCCGCCATGGTGGCCGGGGGTGTCGAGAGCATTTCGGCCATCCGCGCCGGTTTGCCCGCCGACATCGACCCCTGGCTGATGCAGCACAAGCCCGACCTCTACATGGCCATGATCGACACCGCCGACAACGTGGCCCACCGCTACGGCATCAGCCGCGAAGACCAGGACCTGTTCTCGCTGGAGAGCCAAAAGCGCACCGCCGCCGCGCAAGACCAGGGCCTGTTTGCCGACGAGATCGTGCCCTGTGCCACACGCATGGCCGAAAAGAACAAGGACACCGGCGAAGTCACCTTGCGCGACGTGGTGGCCACGCGCGACAACTGCAACCGCCCCGGCACCACGCTGGAGGGCCTGGCCAAGCTGGAGCCCGTCAAGGGCCCCGGCCAGTTCATCACGGCGGGCAATGCCTCGCAGCTGTCCGATGGTTCCAGCGCCTGCGTGCTGATGGAGGCCGCCCAGGCCGAGCGCCTGGGCCTGTCACCCCTGGGGGCCTTCCGCGGTTTTGCCGTAGCCGGTTGCGAGCCCGACGAAATGGGCATCGGCCCGGTGTTTGCCGTGCCCAAGCTGCTGGCGCGCCACGGCCTCACAGTGCAAGACATCGACCTGTGGGAGATGAACGAGGCCTTTGCCTCGCAAGCGCTGTATTGCCAGCGCAAGCTGGGCATTCCCGGCGAGCGGCTCAATGTCAACGGCGGCGCCATCTCGATCGGCCACCCGTTTGGCATGACCGGCGCGCGCCTGGTGGGCCACCTGCTGCTCGAAGGCCGCCGCCGCAAAGCCAAGTGGGGCGTGGTCACGATGTGCATTGCCGGAGGCATGGGTGCCGCTGGCTTGTTTGAGATTTACTGAGTCCTTGTGGGACAGACCAAGAAATTGCATAGCAATTTTTGCTCTGTCCCCAACTGACTAATGCCTTCCTTGCGGGACAGACCAAGAAATTGCATGGCCATTTTTGCTCTGTCCCCCCCTGATGAATGCCTCGGGACAGCCCCAGACATTGCGCAACAACCGTTGCCCTGTCCCCACCGACCAATGCCCAACTGACTTAAAGGCACGACATGGACCTGAATTTCACCCCCGAAGAAGAAGCCTTCCGCGCCGAAGTGCAGGCTTTCCTGCAAGAAAAACTGCCCGCGCGCATCGCCACCAAGGTCAAGGCCGGGCAGCGCCTGACCAAGGAAGACCAGGAAGAATGGCACGCCATCCTCAACGCGCGCGGCTGGCTGGCCAACCACTGGCCTGAGCAATATGGCGGCCCCGGCTGGGGTGCAGTGGAAAAATTCATTTTTGACAACGAGTGCGCCGTGGCCGGTGGCCCGCGCATCGTGCCCTTTGGCGTCA
>DAOPUP010000254.1:0-4159 GCA_035350655.1 Acidovorax sp.
GCCCACAATGGCCGGCAGGTCCAGCACCGGGATGATCTGCCCGCGCAGGTTGACAACCCCCAGCGAATACGCCGTTGCACCCGCAATGGGGGTGATGCTGGGCATGGCCACGATTTCACGGATCTTGAAAACGTTGATGCCAAAAAGCTCGGATTTGCCCAGTGCGCTGTCGGCGCCCAGGCGAAAAAGCAGCAGCTCGAACTGGTTGGTGCCTGTGAGGTTGGTGCGCTCTTCAATATCTCGCTGCACGTTTTTCATGGGAATGTCCTTTGCGTGGATACGCGTTTTTACAAATTTTAGAAGCAGAAGCGCTCGGGCAGTGGGAAATTTCAGCCCGCGCCGACAAAGCCGGCCGCAGCCTGGCCGGCGGTGCCCACCGTGCAGGGCCGAAAGCCCCCGCACCATGCGCGGCTGTTACAAGCGGTGGTGGGCCGCACCGGGCCAGACCGGGCCAAACCGCCGTATGCTCTGCGCCTTTTTCCCGTTCTGCCCCGCACCCATGACCCACACCGACACCGACGACGACACCCCCACCCCCATCCACGAACCCCGCCTTTGGAGCGACGAGCGCTGGACGGCACGCGTCATCAAGAACGAGGACGACGATGGCTGGGCCGTGTCGATGACGCTGCAGGGCGAGGCCGAGCCCGCGCTGGTGGGCCCGTGGACCATGGGGCGTGACAAGAAGAACCCCAAGCCGCTCGATGTGTCGGCCTTCAACACCCTGGTCAAGACCGCGAGCGAGGTGCTGCGCCGCCACGAGCAGCAACTGCATGCACAACTGAACAAGAACGTCACCATCACCTTGCAGGGCGAGCGCCTGCGCGTGGCGCTGGCCATCGTGCCCGACGAGGAGGGCGCCACCGCCACGCTGAGCGCGCACAGCGCCCTGGGCGAAGAACTCGCGCGGGTGCCGGTGCCGCCCAGCTTCCAGCTCACTACCGCGCGCGCCACGGCCTGGGCCGAAGCCGGGTTCGGGCGGCTGCACTGACGGGGCGCTGGCGAGGGCAATTGCTATTTAAATAATAGCTATAAGCCATTGTTTTTAAAGGGTTAAAGCCACTTTTAATCCATATTCTTGATGGGGCCCTGCGGGGCTACACCACGCCGCCGCTGCGCAGCTGTGCAATGCGCGCTGCATCCAGCCCCAGTTCACCCAGCACCTCGTCGGTGTGCTGGCCCAGCGCGGGCGGCGCGTTGCGCAGCACGGGCGGGTTGGCCGACAGGCGCAGCGGGCTGGCCACGCCGGTGATCTGCGCCACGCCGTCGCCGGCCTCGCCGTCTTTCCAGCGCGGCAGTGTCACGGCCAGGCCGCGCGCTTTCACCTGCGCGTCGTCAAAGGCCTGGGCAATATTGTTGACCGGGCCGCAGGGCACGGCCTTGTCTTCGAGCAGCGCAATCCACGCGGCCGTGGTCCGCGTGCGCGTGACGACCTCCATGGCCGGGATGAGTTCGGCGCGGTTGTGCACGCGCAGTGTGTTGGTGGCAAAGCGGGCATCGGCGGCCCATTGGGGCTGGCCCGCAGCGGCGCAAAAGCGCTGGAACTGGCCGTCGTTGCCAATGGCCAGCAGCATGTTGCCGTCCTGCGTGGGGAAGTCCTGGTAGGGCGCCAGGCTGGGGTGGCTGTTGCCCATGCGCCCGGGCGCCTCGCCGGTGGCGAGAAAGCCCGAGGCCTGGTTGGCCAGCACGGCCATGCCCACGTCGAGCAGCGCCATGTCGATGTGCTGGCCCTGGCCGGTGCCGTTGGTGGCGTTGTCGCGCACATGCAGCGCGGCCAGGATGGCATTGCTGGCATAGATGCCGGTGAACAGGTCGATCACCGCCACGCCCACGCGCAGAGGGCCGCCACCGGGCTCGCTGTCGGCTCGGCCGGTGATGCTCATCATGCCGGTCATGGCCTGCACCATGAGGTCGTAGCCGGCGCGCTCGGCATAGGGTCCGCTTTGCCCGAAGCCGGTGACCGAGCAGTAGATGAGGCGCGGGTTCAGTGCGCGCAGGCTCTCGTGGTCGAGGCCATATTGCCTGAGGCCACCGACCTTGAAGTTCTCTACCACGATGTCGGCCTGCAGGGCCATCTGGCGGATGAGCGCCTGCCCCTCGGCCGAGGCCATGTCGATGGTGACCGAGCGCTTGTTGCGGTTGCAGGCCGTGAAGTAGCTGGCCTGGTTCGTGTCGTTACCCGCGGCGTCCTTCAGGAAGGGCGGGCCCCACTGGCGCGTGTCGTCGCCCGCGCCGGGGCGTTCGACCTTGATCACATCGGCCCCCAGGTCGGCCAGCATCTGGGTGCACCAGGGGCCGGCCAGCACGCGCGAGAGGTCGAGAACCTTGATGCCTGCCAGGGCGCCTGGGGAAGATGGGAGTGTCGTCATCGGTGTAAATTGCTATGAAATAGATAGCTTTTAGCGCTTGCTGATCAAGCGCTAAAAGGCAATAAGACCAAAAAACCGCAAGTGCGGTGTTTTGGTACCGGGCTGCAAGCGCTCCGTTGGCGAACACGGCAATGCCCGTGTGTGCACAGCCCAGATCAGCGCTTGCACATCGTGCGGGCCTTGGCAGGTGTTCACCACTTTCAGGTTCGCCGAGTGGCGTGCCACGCCAAACTCGTCGCTGATGCCGTTGCCGCCCATCCTGTCGCGGGCTGGTGGAAGTTTCGCACTGTCCGTTCGGGCGGAGCCCGCCGAACGGAAAATCCGGGATCAGTCCAGGGTGATCTTTTGCCTGGTGACGACGTCCTTGTACACGGCCAGTTCTTCGCGCATCTGCTTGGCGAAGGCCTCGGGAGTGTCGGCCATGATGATGGAGCCGGTTTCCTCGATGCGCTTGCGGATGGCCGGGTCTTGCAGCACCTTGTAGGTGGCCGCGTTGATCCTGTCCACGATGGGCTTGGGCAGGCCCTTGGGGCCGACGATGCCGTAGTAGGCCATGCGGTTGACCGGCTCCAAGCCCACTTCCTTGAAGGTGGGCACGTCGGGCATGGCGGGCACGCGCTGGGGCGCGGCAACGACCAGGGCGGTCAGGCGCTTCTCCTTGATGAAAGGCAGGGCAGAGGGCAGGTTGTCGAAAATCAGCGGCACCTGGCCGGCCACGGCGTCGTTGAGCGCCGGGCCGGAGCCGCGATACGGCACGTGGACGACGTCGGTCTGGGTGGCGAGCTTGAACATTTCCATCATCAGATGGTGGATGCTGCCATTGCCGGGGGAAGCGTAGGAGTATTTGCCGGGCTCCTTCCTGATGGCGGCCAGCATGCCCTTGTAGTCGTTGAAACTCAGCTTGGTGTTGGCGGCAATCACGTTGGGCGTGGCGGCCATGTTGACGATGGGCGTGAAGTCGGTGGCGACGTTGTACGGAATCTTCGGGTTGATGGCTGGGTTGGTCGCCGTGGTGGAGACGGTGGCTACGCCCAGGTTGTAGCCGTCGGGCGTGGCGCGTGCGGTTTCTGCAGCGCCGATGCTGCCGCCGCCACCGCCCTTGTTCTCCACGATCACCGGCTGGCCCAGTTCACGCCCCAGGGGCTCGGCGACGATGCGGGCAATCAGGTCGGTGGTGCCACCAGCGGCAAAGGGCACCAGCAGGCGGATGGGCTTGCTGGGGTAGCTGGCCTGGGCTTGGGCGGCGGTGCCGAGCAAGGCCAGGATGCCAAGAGCGAGGGTGTTGCGACGAATCATGTGGTGTCTCCTTTAGGTATGTATGTGACAGGGGGAAGCGCTCAATCAGGCCTTCGTGGTCGAGGCCGTATGGCTTGGGGCTGCCGACCTTGAAGTTCTGCACCACGATGCCGGCCTGCAGGGCCATCTGCCGGATGAGCGCCTGGCCCTCGGGGCCGTGGCCATATCGATGGTGACCGAGCGCTTGTTGCGGTTGCCAGCCGTGAAGTAGCTGGCCTGGTTCGTGTCGTTGCCCGCGCTGGGGCGCTCGACCTTGATCACATCGGCCCCCAGGTCGGCCAGCATCTGGGTGCACCAGGGGCCGGCCAGCACGCGCGCGAGGTCGAGCTTCCTGATGCCCGCCAGGGCGCCATGCGTGGGTGTGTTCAAGACTTGTATATAAAAAATGCTGCTAATGCTTGTGTGGCAAGCGTTAGTAGCTACGATTTTGAGAGTTTATTACGCTCAGTTGGCGAACGCGGCAATACCCGTCTGTGCGCGGCCCAGAATGAGCG
>DAOPUP010000255.1:0-4155 GCA_035350655.1 Acidovorax sp.
CTGGGCGCGCGCCTGCAGGGCGCCAAAGACAAAGCCCCGGCGAGCCTGCCCACCGGGGCTTGGAGGAGGGCAGCAGGCGCCCGCAGGCGGGCAGCGCCTTAGTTGGCCGAGATGCCCTTGTCCTGGGCGATCTTGCTCCAGCGCGTGTAATCGGCCGCCAGGCGTTTGCGCATGGTCTCGCTGTTCTGGTAGCTGGCCACGGCGCCGGCAGCCAGCATTTTCTGCTGCAGTTCGGGGTCGGCCAGGATCACCTTGAGTTCCTTGTTCAGGCGTTCGACCACGGCGCCGGGCGTGCCCAGCGGTGCGACCAGGCCGCCCCAGGTGTCGGCGTCAAAGCCGGTAAATCCCTGCTCTGCCACCGACTTGAGGCCGGGCAGCAGCAGCTTGGTCTTGTTGGAGCTGCCCGCAATGGCGCGCAGCTTGCCGGCCTGGATATGCGGCAGGGCGGCGACCACGTCGGCAAACATCACTGCCACCTGGCCGCCGATCAGGTCGGTCACGGCCGGGGCGCTGCCGCGGTAGGGGATGTGCTGCATATCGAAGCCGCCCAGGTCCTTGAGCTGCTCCATCGACAGGTGGCCGAAGCTGCCGGTGCCCGAGCTGGTGTAGTTCAGGGGTGTCTTGGAGGCCTTGGCGTGCTCGATCAGCTGCTGCAGGTTGGTGACATTCGGCAGCACGCGCGGGTTGACGACGATGGCCATGGGCAGGTCATAGACCGTGGCCACGGGCAGGAAATCCTTGCGCACGTCGTAGGCGTTGTTGCCATACAGCAGCGGTGCCAGCAGCGCAGGCATGCCGAACATGGACAGGGTGTAGCCGTCGGCCGGGGACTTGATGAACGCCGCCGTGCCGATGGAGCCCGAGGCGCCTGCACGGTTTTCCACGATCATGCTCTGGCCCAGGCGTTCGCCGAGCTTTTGCGCCACGATGCGCGCGGCCGTGTCGGTGGGGCCGCCGGCCGGAAAGGCGACGACGATCTTCACCAGCTTGTCGGGCCAGGCGGGGTCGGCGGCCAGGGCGCTGCCCGTGAAGGCGCTCAGCGCGCCGGCGATGCCAGTGGCCAGCACATGGCGGCGGTTGAGGGATGCGTTGGGTTTGAACATGTCCGGTCTCCAGGTCAAAAAGGGTGGTTCAGATGATATTTTGGGCACGCAGTGCGGCAATGGCGTCGGCCCCCAGGCCCAGTTGCTCGCCCAGCACCGCATCGGTGTGTTCGCCCAGGTGGGGTGGCGGCAGGCGCACCGGCAGGCGTTCGCCGTCCATGGCGTAAGGGGGCGCAAGCACCGATTGCGCACCGGCTTCGCTGTCGTCAAAGCGGTGCAGCAGGCCGGCCGACGCGGTGCGCTCGGATTGCAGCGCGTCGAGCAGGCCCAGCACTTCGCCGCAGGGGATCTGCGCGGCGGTCAGCTGCGCGAGCAACTGGGCGCGCGGTCGCTGGCGCAGCACTTCGTGGACCAGAGGCATCAGCACATGGCGGTGGGCCGAGCGTGCGGTGTTGGTGGCAAAACGCTCATCCGTCGCCCATTCGGGGCGGTCAATGACTTCGTTGCAAAAGCGCTGGAACTGGCCGTTGTTGCCCACCGTGATCACCAGCGGGCCGTCGGCCGCCTCGAACACGCCGTAGGGCACGATGGACGGATGGGCATTGCCGAACTTGGGCGGGTCGCCGGCCTTGAGCAGTGCCTCCATGCCGTAGTAGCTGGTGATCATCAGGCCGCAGTCGTACAGCGCCATCTGCACATGGCGGCCCCGGCCGGTGCTGTGGCGCTCGTACAGCGCCGCCAAAATGGCCTGGGCCGAATACATGCCGGTGAACAGGTCCACTGCGGCCACGCCAAACTTGAGCGGGCCCTGGCCTTCTTCGCCATTCATGGCCATGAGGCCCGATTCACCCTGCACCACGAGGTCGTAGCCGGGACGCATCGCCTCGGGCCCCGAGCGCGCATAGCCCGAGATCGAGCAGTACACCAGGCGCGGGTTGAGGGCGCTGAGCTGTTCGTAGCCCAGGCCCAGCTTTTCGGCGCCGCCGACCTTGAAGTTCTGGATCACCACATCGCTTTGGGCCGCCAGTTGCTGCGCGATCTTTTGCCCCTCAGGCGACTGCAGGTCCAGGCTGATCGAGCGCTTGTTGCGGTTGGCGCTGTTGAAGTAAGAGGTGTTGCTGCGGCCCACGCGCACGCCCCAGTCGCGCGTGTCATCGCCGCGGCTCGGGTGCTCGACCTTGGTCACATCGGCGCCCAGATCGGCCAGCGACATGGCGCACATGGGGCCGGCCAGCACGCGCGACAGGTCGAGAACACGCAGGCCCGCCAGCGGCTGAATAGGAGTAGTAACAGGCATGCAAAAAGACCTTGTCCAAATTAAAACGAGGCCCGCAGGCCCCTCGACAGGGCGACCCGCACAGCGGCGGTTTGCCAGCGGGCATTCTTTATCTGTTTAATAATTTTGGCAATCGTGTGAAAAACTGAACATTATGTATCTGGAAATTTGACAATGAATTTGACGGCCCTGTCTCTTCTGGTCGACATCATCGAAGCCGGCAATCTCAGCAAGGCGGCGTTGCGCCTGGGCATGAGCCGGGCCAATGTGAGCCACCGGCTCAACCAGTTCGAGCAGGAGCTGGGCCAGCAACTGCTGCGGCGCACCACGCGCCAGATCGAGCCCACCGAACTGGGCTGGAAGCTTTATGAACATGGCCGCGCGATCCGCCAGGAGCTGCAGGCCGCCACCGAATCGGTGGGCAGCCTGGGCCAGAGCCTGCAAGGCACGGTGCGCCTGTCCGTGCCCAGTGGCTATGGCCAGCTGGCGATGGCGTCATGGCTCACGGAGTTCATGCAGCGCTACCCCGGGGTCACGCTGGAGGTGGTCTTCGACAACGACATCGACGACCTGCTCGCCGGCGCGGTCGATTTCTCCATGCGCGTGATGGCCGAGCCGCCGGCCCATCTGGTGGCGCGCGCCATGGGGCCGGTGCATTACGTGGCCTGCGCGGCGCCGGCCCTGGTGCAGGCGCATGGCATGCCGCGCAGCCTGGCCGAGCTGCACCAGGTGCCGCTCATCACCTCGAATCTCACTGGCCAGAAGCTGCGCCTGGCCGGCTACCAGGCCGAAAACCATGCCGAGCTGCGTATCCGGCCGCGGCTGATGTCGGCCAACTTCTACTTTCTGCGCGACGCGATCCTGCAAGGCCTGGGCGTGGGTGTGGTGCCCGACTACATGGTGCGTGAACCGCTGCAGCGCGGCGACCTGCTGCGCCTGCCGTTCGAGCCGGGCAGCCTGGCCTTTCTGTCGACCAACAAATACCTGTTGTACATGCCCACGCGCTACCAGACCAAGGCCATGGCCACGCTGATCGACTTTGTGTTGCGCAAGGCCAGCGAGCAGGATCAGGCCTGAGGCGGCCCGCCCCACCCGTGGCCGGGCTGGCACTTACAGCGCAAAGATCTTGCCGGGGTTCAGGATGTTCTTCGGGTCCAGCGCGCGCTTGATGGCGCGCATCATGTCCACGGCGCCGGAGCCGGTTTCGTCGAGCAGAAAGCCCATCTTGTGCAGGCCCACGCCATGCTCGCCGGTGCAGGTGCCGCCCATGCTCAAGGCGCGGGCCACCAGCTTGTGGTTCAGTGCCTCGGCGGTCACGCGCTCTTCGGGGATGTTGGGGTCGAGCAGGTAGCCGAAGTGGAAGTTGCCGTCGCCCACATGGCCGACGAGAAAGTAGGGGATGCCGCTGGCTTCGGCCTCATCCACCGATTCGAGCAGGCAGTCGGCCAGGCGGCTGATGGGCACGCAGGTGTCAGTGCTGATGGCGCGGCAGCCCGGGCGGCTTTGCACGGCGGCAAAGTAGGCGTTGTGCCGCGCGGTCCACAGGCGCGTGCGCTCTTCGGGGGTGCTGGCCCATTCAAAGGCGTTGCCGCCGAACTCGCGGGCGATTTCCTGCACGGTTTCGGCCTGTTCCTGCACGCTGGCGGGCGAGCCGTGGAACTCCATCAGCAGCATGGGTTCTTCGCGCAGGCTGAGCTTGCTGTGTGCGTTGACCATGCGCACGCTGTGGCGGTCGATCAGCTCCACGCGCGCAATGGGCACGCCCAGCTGGATGGTCTGGATGGTGGTGCGCACGGCGGCCTCGATGCTCGGAAACGAGCAGATGGCCGCACTCAC
>DAOPUP010000256.1:0-4117 GCA_035350655.1 Acidovorax sp.
TCACGGCAGTGGATTTTTCGGCCCTGCCCCTGAAAGATGCCGTCACCATCGTGCGGGGCGACGGCAAACGCAAGCTGGCGGTGTTTGAAGATCCCAATTGCGGCTACTGCAAGCGCTTCGAGCGCGACCTGCAGAACGTGGACAACGTCACGGTTTACCTGTTTCTCTACCCCATCCTGAGCCCCGACTCCGCGGAAAAATCCCGCAACATCTGGTGTGCCAAGGACAAGGCCACCACCTGGCACGATTTCATGCTGCGCGACAAGGCGCCCAATACCGCCAGCTGCGACACCAGTGCCTTGCAGCGCAATCTGGCGTTCGGCAAAAAATACAAAATCACCGGGACACCCACGCTGATTTTCGCGAACGGTGCGCGCGCTCCCGGAGCCATCAGCGCCCAGGATGTAGAAAAGCGCCTGGCAGAGGCCGGCGGCACCGCCACCACCAGTAACTGAGTTCATGCGAGGGGCCACCCCTCGCCTCTTTCGAGCCCCCGAGACCTGAGCGGGTGATGCGCGCACAAGCGCCAGGCACCAGCCTTCCGCGACGCACCCATGCCCATCTCACGCACCCTTGCCACACAGGCGCCCATCCATATCCGAGTGGAGGCAACCGACCTGCACGCCCACCTGTTCACCATCACACTCACCGTGGCGCAGCCCCAGGCGCAGCAGGAGCTGTCGCTGCCGGTCTGGATACCTGGCAGCTATCTGGTGCGCGAATTTTCCAAGAATCTCCAGCGCCTGGAAGCACAACAAGGCCGCCGCGCCGCGCCCCTGGTCCAACTCGACAAGCACCGCTGGCAGGCCACGTGCCGCACAGACCTGCCCCTCGTCGTCACCTATGAGGTCTGCGCCTACGACAGCTCGGTGCGCACGGCGTGGCTGGACGCCTCGCGCGGCTTCTTCAACGGCACCAGTCTGTGCCTGCGGGTGCACGGGCAGGAAAATGCGCCCCATGCGCTCGAGATCGCCAGCAACGCGGCCACAGCGCACTGGTCCGTCGCCACGGGCCTCACGCCGCAGACCGTGGACAGCCAGGGCTTTGGTGTATATGCCGCCAACCACTACGACGAGCTGGTGGACTGCCCGGTCGAAATGGGGACGTTCTGGATGGGGCGCTTCACCGCCTGTGGCGTACCCCACCGTTTTGTGGTGGCCGGTGCCGCAGCCTCGTTCGACGGCAAACGCCTGCTGGCCGATGCCCAGAAGATCTGCGAGACCACCATCCGCTTCTGGCACGGCCAGGGCAAGCCACCCCTGAAGAACTACCTGTTCATGCTCAATGCCGTGCAGGACGGCTATGGCGGCCTGGAGCACCGCAACTCCACGGCACTGATCTGCGGCCGGCGTGACCTGCCCCGCACGGGCGAAGCAGCCGCCAGCGATGGCTATACCACCTTGCTCGGACTCATCAGCCACGAATATTTCCACACTTGGAACGTCAAGCGCCTGCGCCCGGCAGAGTTTGCGCGCTACGACTACAGCCAGGAAAACTACACCCGGCTGCTGTGGTTCTTCGAAGGCTTCACCAGCTATTACGACGACCTGCTGCTGCGCCGCGCAGGCCTGATCGACGATGCCACCTACCTCAAACTGCTGGCCAAAGCCACCAACCAGGTCCTGCAGACACCAGGCCGCAGGGTACAGACGGTGGCGCAGGCCAGTTTTGATGCCTGGGTCAAGTACTACCGCCAGGACGAGAACACGCCCAACGCCACCGTGAGCTACTACACCAAAGGCTCGCTGGTCGCCCTGTGCGTGGACCTCACACTGCGCCATGAGGGAAAAACCACACTGGACGACGTGATGCGCGCCCTGTGGAAGCGCTGTGCCGGCGGCCCCATGACCGAGGCCGATCTGCGCGCTGAGCTCGCCAGCCTGGCGGGGCGGTCTTTGGACCATGAGCTGGACCAGTGGGTGCACGGCACGGCTGAACTGCCCATCGCCGACCTGCTGGCCGCCCACGGCGTGGCCCTCCAACCCGAGGCGCCCCAACTGGCGCAGCGCCTGGGCCTGCGCGTCACGGAAAACCACAGCGTGCAGATCAAGACCGTGCTGCGCGGCGGGCCGGCCGAAAAGGCGGGCATGGCTGCTGGCGACGAATGGCTGGGGTTGGATGTGAAAGGCCAGGGGTGGCGCATCCAGCGGCTGGAGGACGTGGCGTTCTATGCCGGACCAGCACAACAGGTCACCGCCGTGGTGGCGCGCGATGGCCGCCTGCTGCAGATGCCGCTGGCCCTGCCGGCCGTTGCCCCTGCCACGTCCAAGCCGGCAGGGCAGCGCGGCCGCAAGGCCGCTGCGGCCACACCGGACACGATCCGTCTCACCGCGAGCGACAGCGCCGCACTCGCCCGCTGGCTGGCCTGAACGCAGGCTCCGTTGCGGAGCACTCCGGTCCAACTCCTCGCTTCGGTATAGTCGTAACGGTTGTCCAAACAAACCATCAACCCAGGAGACTGCATGGCCTACGAAACCATTGAAGTGCGCACCGAGGCGGAAAAGGTGGGCGTCATCACGCTCAACCGCCCCAAACAGCTCAATGCCTTGAACGACCAGCTCATGAACGAGCTCGGCGAGGCGCTCAAGGCCTTTGATGCCGACCCCCAAATTGGCTGCATCATCCTGACCGGCAGCGAAAAAGCGTTTGCCGCCGGGGCCGACATCACCGTCATGGCCAAGTACAGCTTTGCCGATGCCTACAACGGCGATTTCATCGGCCGTAACTGGGAAACCATCCGCACCATCCGCAAGCCCGTGATTGCCGCGGTCAGCGGTTTTGCCCTGGGTGGCGGCTGCGAACTGGCCATGATGTGCGACTTCATCATTGCCGCCGACAACGCCAAGTTTGGCCAGCCTGAAATCAAGCTGGGCACGATTCCAGGCGCGGGCGGTACGCAGCGTTTGCCGCGCGCCGTGGGCAAATCCAAGGCCATGGACCTGGTCCTGACCGGCCGCATGATGAACGCCGACGAAGCCGAGCGCGCTGGCCTGGTCAGCCGCGTGGTGCCGCTGGACAAATTGCAGGAAGAAGTGCTGGGCGCCGCCTTGACCATCAGCGACTTCTCGCAACTGAGCGTGCGCGCCGCCAAAGAATCGGTCAACCGCGCCTTTGAAGGCACGCTATCGGACGGCGTGATGTTCGAGCGCCGCCTGTTCATGTCACTGTTTGCCACCGCCGACCAAAAAGAAGGCATGGACGCCTTCCTGAACAAACGCAAGCCCGTTTTCACACACCAGTAAATTTGCGCTATAATTTCGCGCTGTCGGTGATATAGCTCAGTTGGTTAGAGCGCAGCATTCATAATGCTGATGTCGGTGGTTCAAATCCACCTATCACCACCAAATCCAAAGCCCGCAACCCTCCAAAGTTGCGGGCTTTTTCCATGGTGCGAGATCACTGCGACGGCCCTTTGCCGCGACGGGCGCCTCGCCCTCCGGCGCAGCGCACGAGGGCCGCCGCTTAAAATCAGCTTCCTGTTCCTCTACAGCCTCTGGATACACACCATGAACCGCTGCCACGTTGAATCGCTCTCAGCGACCGCACCACCACCCCGCCACTGGCGCAGCCTCGCGGGAGCGTTGTGCGCTGCGCTGGTGCTGGCCATGCCCCCGGCCAAGGCCCAGGTGCCTTCGGGCATGGGCTCGCAGCGCAACTTCCCTGAAGCCGCGCTGCGTGGCAACCTCACCGTCAACAGCACATCCGACGCCACCCTGAACGGCAGCGCCATCCGCATGGCGCCTGGCATGCGGCTGCTCAGCCCGCAGAACACGTTGGTCATGGCCCACACGGTGCTGGGACAGAATTTCAAGGTGAACTACGTCATCGAGCCCAGCACAGGCATGCTGCACGCTGCCTGGATACTGACCGATGCAGAAGCAGCCCAGCCGCGCAAGGGCAGCAACGCCACAACCACCAACATCACGACCGGCTCCGGGGCCGTTCTGAAGTAAATCAGCCCGAGGGCGCCCGAATTGGCGCCCTGAGAAATTCACTATCTCCGCGCCTGCCCGCCGCGGAGATTGTTTGCCCTTTGCGAAATCGCCATGTCCAAAAAAGTCTTTATCAAAACCTTCGGCTGCCAGATGAACGAGTACGACTCGGACAAGATGGCCGA
>DAOPUP010000257.1:0-4103 GCA_035350655.1 Acidovorax sp.
CGTGGGTCGAGGGATTCAGGCGCTCTTCGATGTTGAGCAGCAGGATCTGGCTGAGCTGCGATACCGCCTTGGCGGCCCAGTAATAGCGGCGCATCAGGGTTTCGCTGGCACGCAGGGCCAAGCGCGTGCCATCGGGTGCCTGCGAGCGGTAGCCAAACGATTCGGCCACGGCCGTCTGCAGGTCGAACACCAGCCGGTCTTCATGGCGCCCGGCAATGGCATGCAGGCGCGCACGCACCAGGCACAGCAGGGCCTCGTTGCGCTCGATCTGGCGCACTTCGAATGCCGTGGCCATGCCGCTGGCCGCCAGCGCTTTCCAGTTGCGGCCCAGCCCGGCGGCGCGCGCCACCCACAGGATCATCTGCAGGTCGCGCAGGCCTCCGGGCGACTCTTTGCAGTTGGGTTCGAGCGCGTATGGCGTGTTGTCGTATTTGGTGTGCCGCTGGCGCATTTCGAGCGTCTTGGCCATCAGAAATGCCTGCGGGTTCATCTGTGCGCTGTATTGGTGTTGAAACTGCGCAAACAGTGCCGGGCTGCCACAGAGCAGGCGAGCCTCCAGCAGCGAGGTTTGCACCGTGACATCCCGTGCCGATTCGGCCAGGCATTCCGCCACGGTGCGCACGCTGGAGCCAATTTCCAGGCCGGCATCCCAGCAGCTGCCAATAAAACTCTCAAGCTGGGCCCGCAACGCGCACCCTGTGTCTGTTGCGCAGCCTTCGGGCAGCAGCAACAGCACATCGACATCGGAGCAGGGAAACAGCTCGTCCCGTCCGAAGCCGCCCACGGCCACCAGGGCCAAGTCGGGGGGGAGCTGGGCACGTTGCCACAGGGCTTGCAGCAAACCGCCCGCCAGCGCGGAGAGCTTGCGCAGCAGGGTGTGGATGCCGCGGGTTGAGGCACCGCTGGACTGCAGGGTGGCCAGCAGGGCCGCCTTGTCGCGGCGGTAGGCGTCCCGAAGGGCGTGGATTTCGGTCATGGTCAAGGGCAGTACAGAAAGCGGTGGGCCATGACCTGTACAAGCAAGAGTTGTGCTCGCAGGCGCCTCAGGTGGCGGTGGCGGTCACAAATGCCGGCAGCGGCGGCGAGCCGGCCGACAGCGTCATCACCTCGTAGCCGGTTTCGGTGACCAGCACCGTGTGCTCCCACTGGGCCGACAGGCTGTGGTCCTTGGTGACGATGGTCCAGCCGTCGTTGCCGAACTCCTTGATCTCGCGCCGGCCGGCATTGATCATGGGCTCGATGGTGAACACCATGCCGGGTTTGAGTTCTTCGAGCGTGCCGGGGCGGCCGTAGTGCAGCACCTGGGGCTCTTCGTGGAACACCTTGCCGATGCCGTGGCCGCAGAACTCGCGCACCACCGAGAAGCCATGCCCCTCGGCAAACTTCTGGATGGCGTGGCCGATGTCGCCCAGGTGGGCGCCGGGGCGCACCTGCTGGATGCCCAGCCACATGGCGTCGTAGGTGAGGGCAGACAGGCGCTTGGCGGCGATCGAGCATTCGCCGATCAGGTACATGCGGCTGTTGTCGCCATACCAGCCGTCCTTGGTGATGATGGTGACGTCCACGTTGACGATGTCGCCTTTCTTGAGCGGTTTGTCATTGGGGATGCCGTGGCACACCACATGGTTGACCGAGGTGCACAGCGCGCCGGGATAGGGCGGGTAGCCGGGGGGCTGATAGCCCACGGTGGCAGAAATGGTGCCCTGCGCGGCCATGCATTCGGCTCCCAGGCGGTCGATTTCCTTGGTGGTGATGCCGGGTTTGATGTGCGGTGCGATGTAGTCCAGCACTTCAGAGGCCAGGCGGCAGGCGAGGCGCATGCCGGCGATGTCCTCTGCGGTTTTGATGGTGATGCTCATGCAGCAATTATCCCATCGCCCCCCCAGCTTTGCCGGGCAAGGGCATGGCGTTGCGCCGCTCCCGGTAAAATGGCGGGCTGCGCTCCAAGCATCCCTTGCGTCATCTGGCCGGGCAGCGCCCCCTCTGCAGGAGGGGCGAACCCGGTGACGCTGGGGGTCCGGCGCGCCTTACCCCCTCTCACATTCCAAACAGGCCGCTACCGTGACCTTGCACATGACCACGCTGGCGGGCGGCAACGCCCTCAGCAACTTTCGCGCCCAGCAACTTCAACCCGCCCTGGAGGCCATTCACCCCAAGATCAGTGGCATTGCAGCGCGTTTCGTGCATCTGGTGGCCACCGATGCGGCCCCCACGCCCGCAGAACAAGAGCGCCTGGCTGCCTTGCTGACCTATGGCGACCCCTATGCAGGGCCTGCGGGCTCCGAAGACGGCGCCGTCCTCATTGTTACGCCGCGCCTGGGCACGCTGTCGCCCTGGGCTTCCAAGGCCACCGACATCGCGCGCAACTGCGGCATTGCCATCCGCCGCGTGGAGCGCATCACCGAATACTGCATCAGCCTCAAGGCCGGTCTGCTGGGCAAGGCGCCTGCGCTGAGCGCCGAACAGCGGGCCCAGGTGGCCGCTTTGCTGCATGACCGCATGACCGAATCGGTGCTGGCCGACCGCGCGGCCGCCGCGGCGCTGTTCACCGAGCTGCAGCCCGCGTCCATGGAGCATGTGGATGTGCTGGGCGGCGGACGGGCTGCGCTGGAAGCCGCCAACACCCGCTTTGGCCTGGCGCTGGCCGACGACGAAATCGACTACCTCGTGACCGCCTTCACCGGCCTGGCCCGCAACCCCACCGATGTGGAGTTGATGATGTTCGCGCAGGCCAACAGCGAGCACTGCCGTCACAAGATCTTCAACGCCCAGTTCACCATCGATGGCGTGGCGCAAGACAAGAGCCTGTTCGGCATGATCCGCCACACCCACCAGCAGGCGCCGCAGCATACCGTGGTGGCGTATTCGGACAATGCCTCCGTGATGGAAGGCCACCCGGTCGAGCGCTTTGTGGCAAAAATGGCCCATAGCCCAAGTGAATCAAGCACTGTAAGCTATCAAAAAAGTAGCGCTATCCACCATGTGCTGATGAAGGTGGAAACGCACAACCACCCCACGGCGATCTCGCCGTTTCCTGGCGCCTCCACCGGCGCAGGCGGTGAAATCCGTGACGAGGGCGCCACTGGCCGCGGCTCCAAGCCCAAGGCGGGCATGACGGGTTTCACGGTCTCCAAGCTTTGGGGCAGCACGCTGGGCAAGCCCGAGCACATCGCCAGCCCCTTGCAGATCATGGTGGAAGGCCCGCTGGGCGGGGCTGCGTTCAACAACGAGTTCGGCCGGCCCAACCTGCTGGGCTACTTCCGCGAGTACGAGCAAAAGGTGGCGGGCGTGGACCGTGGCTACCACAAGCCCATCATGATCGCAGGCGGCCTGGGCGTGATCGACGCCGAGCTGACCCAGAAAATCGAATTCCCCGCCGGCTCGTTGCTGATCCAGCTGGGCGGCCCGGGCATGCGCATCGGCATGGGCGGCAGCGCCGCCAGTTCCATGGCCACCGGCACCAATGCGGCCGAGCTCGACTTTGATTCGGTGCAACGCGGCAACCCCGAGATCGAGCGCCGGGCGCAAGAGGTCATCAACCACTGCTGGGCGCAAGGCGCGGCCAACCCCATCCTGGCCATCCACGACGTGGGTGCGGGCGGCTTGAGCAATGCCTTCCCCGAGCTGACCAATGACGCGGGCCGGGGCGCGCGCTTCGACCTGCGTGCCGTGCAGCTCGAAGAGTCGGGCATGGCGCCCAAGGAAATCTGGAGCAACGAGAGCCAGGAGCGCTACGTGCTGGCCATCGCGCCCGAGTCGCTGGCGCAGTTCCAGGCTTTTTGCGAGCGTGAGCGCTGCCCGTTTGCCGTGATCGGCACCGCCACCGAAGAACGCCAGTTGGTGCTGCACGACAGTGCCGCCACGGCCGACGACCAGAAGCTGCCCGTGGACATGCCCATGAACGTGCTCTTGGGCAAGCCGCCCAAGATGCACCGCGATGTGACCACCGTGCAGCGCAGCTTCGCGCCCATGGACTTGACCGGCGTGCCGCTGCAAAAGGCCGTGATCGACGTGCTGGCCCATCCCACGGTGGCCTCCAAGCGCTTTCTCATCACCATTGGCGACCGCACCGTGGGCGGCATGAGCCACCGCGACCAGATGGT
>DAOPUP010000258.1:0-4080 GCA_035350655.1 Acidovorax sp.
GCCCTGGCCCTGCCCGTTCTGGCCCAGCCAGCACCCTCTGCCGCGCCCGCGGCAGGTGCCTCGATGCGGCAGGCCCGCACACCGGGCGACATGCAGGAGCGCCGCCAGGCCCGTATGGCGCAACACGCCGATGCCTTCAAGGCGCAACTGAAACTGACCCCAGAGCAGGAACCGGCCTGGACGGCCTTCATGGCGGCCATGCAACCGGCCGAACGTACCGCCCGGCTGGACCGCGCAGACATGGAAAAGCGCACCACCCCCGAGCGCATCGACCGCATGCGTGCCCTGCGCGCGCAGTACGCAGCCGAAGCCGACCGCCGTGGTGAAGCCACCAAGACCTTCTATGCCGCACTGACGCCAGAGCAGCAAAAAACCTTCGATGCCCGGGCCCAGCAAATGCACCGCAAGGACGGCTGGCGCGGACACCACGGCGATGGAGGCCATGGCCATGGAGAGCACGGACACCACGGCATGCGCGGCGGTGAAATGCCCATGGGGGCACCCGGCCGCTGATTCCATCACAGCCATCTGAGCGGGGCGTTGCGCCCTGAACCCGAACCCGGTGCCGTCCAAGGCACCGGGTTTTTTTGTTGTGGACAAAACTGGGGATAGTTCTGGCACAACTGGACAGTTATCCACAGAAGAATCGGAACACCGAAAGTTGTTATCTGTCACCGCCAAAGTTCACGGACCCGCCCACACAGACTTCCAGCCGACGCAACTGCATGCCAGCATTGGGAAAAATGGGCTTATCCACAAAAGAAGCCGGCCTCTACTACTACTACTATTTATATATAGAACCATAGAAGAACAACCGGAACTTCCTTTGCGCCCCGAACGGATACCCCTGAATGCATTCCACCGCCCATCCTTGCCACCCGCAAAAACGCCCTTGCGAGGCAATGCGGTGAAAAAATAGTGCGTGGCCTGCCTGGCCTACCGGAGAAACCTGTGCACCTTGCCAACCGTCTGAAAACCTGGGCCAAAAGCGTCAAGCGTGACGGCGTCACGCTCTGGTTCGCCGCACGGCACCCACAGGCACCCTGGTATGCCAAGGCGCTGGGCCTGTTCGTTGTGGCCTATGCCTTGAGCCCCATCGACCTGGTTCCGGACTTCATCCCCGTGCTGGGCTATCTGGACGATGTGCTGCTGCTGCCCGGGCTGATTTGGCTGGCAGTCCGGCTGCTTCCCGCGCCGGTGCGCAAAGACTGCCGCGACCAGGCCGACCTGTGGATCAAGACCCGGGGCGGCAAACCCAGCAGCCGCATCGGCGCAGTGCTGGTCGTGGCCTGCTGGATCGGCGTCAGCCTGGCGCTATGGCACTGGCTGGCATCCTGAAAGCCTGTGGTTTCTGATTTTTCCAGAATTTGCTATTAAATATATAGCTACTAGTTCAATATAAATAAGGGCTAGAAGCTGATTTCATGCCATTCCATGACCGTGCACCGCCTGGGTACAAAAAACTGGGGATAGTTCTGGCACAACCGGGGGCTTATCCACAGAAGTGGGCCGGTGACTGGGTTTATCCCCGTATCACAGACAGCCGCAACAGGGCTGCGTCCACAGAGTTTGAGGCCACGCAAGTCGCTGTCGGACCAGGGGAAAAGGCACTTGTCCACAAAAAATGCGGCCTTCTACTACTACCACTATGTATTTATAAAAGCATTAATTAAGAACAGCAGAACAACGCTTGCGCCATGTCCAGCTCCAGGCACTTGGCCACAAGCAAGGCCAAAAAATGGGCAACACCATGCAGACTTGGCTGCAGCGGGTGAACAAGACCGGGAAGCCGGTCTGCGCCAGGTTGAAATCCTGGTCAAAGAAATGGGAGGCAGCAGGTGTTCAAAGCCCATCGGAAAAATTGCGCAAGGGCTGAATCCGTTGTGTTTGACATGAAGCATTGCCAGCGTTTGCTGCTTGCGCATCCAATGGCGTTGTGTAACAAATCATGACGAATTCTTATTCGCGTTGCTTCAGATAATGCCCACCTCCCCGCACACAAAACCTACCGCACCTGCACTCCGACCGCCTGAAAAATCCATGAGGCTCGGCCGCAAACTCTTGCTGGCGTTCGCCGGCTTGCTGCTTTTCATGGCCGCGACCTCCTTGTTTGGCATCTACCAGCTGAACCAATCCCTGGCCATCTATGCCAGCACCGTGCGGGCTGCCAATGACCATGAGCGCGCGGTGCGTGACCTTCTCGTGCAGTTCAAGAGCCAGACGCAAGAATGGAAGAACACTTTGTTGCGCGGCAAGGACGCCAAGGAACGTGAGAAATACTGGACGGCGTTCCAGAAAATCGAGGGTGAAATGCTGGCGGATGCACGCCAATTGATCGCTGCCTTGCCCGACGGCGAGAGCAAGTCGCTCGTGGCCCGGTTTCTGAACGCAGAGATCGTGATGGGCCAGGCCTACGCCAGAGGCTTCGAGGCCTTCAAGGAGGCGGACTTTGACGCTTCGGTGGGCGACAAGGCGGTCAAGGGCATCGATCGTGAACCGGCCAAGCTGCTCGACGAGGCCGCCCTGAAGTTCAGCGCGCTGGCAGCGGCTGCATCCGCCGATGCCCTGGCAGCCGGCCAGCGTGCCACTTGGGTCAGTCTTGCGCTGATGCTTGCGGGCATGGCGATGGGCACCGTGGGGGCCGTTGGGGTTGGTCGCAGCGTTGTTCGGCAGCTGGGCGCCGATCCTGCCGAGTTGGGCGCAGTCGTGCAACGGGTGAGTGCCGGCGATCTGGCCACACCGGTGCCGTTGAAAACGGGCGATGGCCACAGCGTCATGGCTCTGCTGGGTCACATGCAGGCATCGCTGACCCAGGTGGTCGCGAGCGTGCGCCAGAACGCGCAGAGCGTGGCCACGGCCAGCGTGCAGATCGCCGAGGGCAACCAGGACTTGTCGGGCCGAACCGAAGAGCAGGCGAGCGCATTGCAGCAAGCGGCCGCCACCATGGAGCAACTGGGCACCACTGTTCGCCACAATGCCGACAGCGCCCGGCAGGCCAATCAGCTGGCCCAGAGTGCTTCGGCCGTGGCCGCGCAAGGGGGTGAGGTGGTGGGCAAGGTGGTCACCACCATGCAGGGCATCAACGACAGCAGCCGCAAGATTGGCGACATCATCGGCGTGATTGACTCCATCGCGTTCCAGACCAACATCCTGGCGCTGAATGCTGCTGTCGAAGCCGCCCGCGCCGGTGAGCAGGGCCGTGGTTTCGCCGTGGTGGCTGCCGAAGTGCGCAGCCTGGCGCAACGCAGTGCCGAGGCGGCCAAGGAGATCAGGACCCTCATCGGCCGCAGCGTCGAACAGGTCGATCAGGGCACTGCGCTGGTGGATCAAGCGGGCACGACCATGGGCGAGATCGTGGATTCCATCCAGCGTGTGAGTTCCATCGTGGCCGAGATCACCTCGGCCAGCGTGGAACAAAATTCGGCGGTTCAACAAGTCGGCGGAGCCGTCCGCCAGATGGACCAGGCCACGCAGCAGAACGCTGCGCTCGTGGAAGAAAGCGCCGCTGCTGCCGAAAGCCTCAAGGGCCAGGCCCAGCAGCTGGTGCAGGCGGTGGCGGTGTTCAGGCTGTCGCAGCATGCCGTGCGGGTGGGCGCCGCTGACGCCGTGGCACCCGCAGCCCATGGGCCCACGGCGGAGCATCGCAGCCCGCAGCGCGCAAAAAATGTGACCCGCCCGGTGTTCAAGGCCCCTGCGGCCGCCGCAAGGGCCCCACAGCCGATCCAGATCGCCAGCACTGCAACCAAGACCGGCACGGACGACTGGACTGCGTTTTAAGGGTCTTGGCGCGAACCGCTGCCGGCCCGCGAGGGCGGCAGGGCCACGAAGGAGGCAGCGGAAAAAAACCGTGGATCAGGCCAGGGTCAACAGGGCAAGACCCGCAGGCAGGTTTGCTCAGGTGGAAGGCAGCCGCAGGAAGGCCTCCAGGCGCTCCGTGGACAGGGGGTGGCTGAAGAGATAGCCCTGGTAGAAGTGGCAGCCTGCGCGGCCCAGCAGATCGCTTTGCTCGGGCGTTTCGACGCCTTCGGCGATGACTTGCAGACCCATGCTGCGCGCCAGGGCGATGATGGTGTCCACAAT
>DAOPUP010000259.1:0-4063 GCA_035350655.1 Acidovorax sp.
CCGACCGCAGCGGCATCACCATGGTCAACATCGGCGTGGGCCCGGCCAACGCCAAGAACATCACCGACCACATCGCCGTGCTGCGCCCGCACGCCTGGATCATGCTGGGCCACTGCGCCGGCCTGCGCAACAGCCAGCAGCTGGGCGACTACGTGCTGGCCCACGCCTATGTGCGCGAAGACCATGTGCTCGACGAAGACCTGCCGCTGTGGGTGCCCATTCCGGCCCTGGCCGAGATCCAGGTGGCGCTGGAGCAGGCCGTGGCCGATGTCACGCAGATGGGCCGCGATGACCTCAAGCGCATCATGCGCACCGGCACCGTGGCCAGCACCGACAACCGCAACTGGGAGCTGCTGCCCGACAACCTGCCCCAGCGCCGCTTCAGCCAGAGCCGCGCCGTGGCGCTGGACATGGAAAGCGCCACCATCGCCGCCAACGGCTTTCGCTTTCGCGTGCCCTACGGCACCCTGCTGTGCGTGAGCGACAAGCCCCTGCACGGCGAGATCAAGCTGCCCGGCATGGCCAATCACTTTTACCGCGAGCGCGTGGACCAGCACCTGCGCATCGGCATGCGCGCCGTCGAGATCCTGCGCCATGGCGGCGTGCAGCGCCTGCACAGCCGCAAGCTGCGCAGCTTTGCCGAGGTAGCGTTCCAGTAAGCGCCATGCAGCTGGATTTTCTGACCCTGCTGGCCACCACGGCCATCAGCCTGTTCATCATCTCGGCGTCGCTGCCGCTCATCATGGGCCGCAACATCAGCGCGGCCGCCCGCTGCGTTCAGGCCGGTCTGCTGCTGCAGGCCCTGGCCTGGGCCGCCATCGTGGCCTCCACCTATGCCCCCGCCACGCTGGCCGACCGCCTTCTGTCCAGCCTCTCGGTCGGCTGCGGCACGGCGGCGCAGTGGATGAACTACCGCGCCCTCGCCGGCTGGCTAGGCCCCCGCCCCTGGCCGCGCCTGCTGCTGGCGCTGGTGGTGGCCGCACCGCTGGGTTACTTCCTGGGCTTTGACAGCTATGCCTTTCGCGTCGGCTGGGCCAACGCCCTGGTGGCCGCCGTGACGTTGCTGGTGGCACGCGCCACGTTGTGGCCGCAAAAGCCTGCCGAGGCCGGCTGGCGCCGGCTGATTCTGGTGTGCATGCTGGTCATGGCCAGTCTGACCCTGGCACGCGGCATCCTGGGCGCCTTCACCGACCAGTACCCGAGCTTTCGCACGCCCCATCCGGTCAACCTGGCCTTTGCCCTGGGCGCCTGCGTCACGGTGGCGCTCAACACCATCGCCCTGCTGGTGGCCTGGCGCGACGAGGCCGAGTTTCAGCTGCGCGAGCTGGTCGTGACCGACCCGCTCACCGGTCTGCCCAACCGGCGCGGCTTCGAGGCGCGCGCCCAGGCCATGCTTGCGCATGCCCAGCGGCATGGCTTGCCACTCACCGCCCTGATGCTCGACCTGGACCATTTCAAACAGATCAACGACACCCATGGACACGACACGGGGGACC
This sequence comes from Acidovorax sp., assembly GCA_035350655.1. GTDB lineage: Bacteria > Pseudomonadota > Gammaproteobacteria > Burkholderiales > Burkholderiaceae_C > Acidovorax. The sequence continues at coordinate 1,497 of DAOPUP010000259.1, forward strand.
GTGCGCTGCAGCTGTTCAGCCGGTTGCTCAAGGAAACGCAGCGCCGCGGCGACCTTGCCGCCCGCCTGGGGGGCGAGGAGTTTTGCCTGCTGCTGCACGAAAACCCCGCCTTGGGCATACCGCTCGACCAGCGCCTGCGCGAGCGCTTGCAACAGGCCGCGCCCGCCGAGCTGGGTCTGGCGCTGGACTTCAGCGCCGGCATGGCCACGCTGCGGCCCGACGACAGCTCTCTCCAGCCGCTGCTGGCGCGCGCCGACGCAGCGCTCTACGCGGCCAAGACCGCCGGGCGCGGGCGCCTGTGCAGCGCAGCTGCCTACGGCGTCTTGAGTGCTACTTAGTTGATAGCATAAAGTGCTTTAAAAATAAGCACTTGAGCCTTTTTTGATCAAGAAATTTCGGCGGACACCGCCGCTTCAGGCTCGGCATCGTCACACGAGTGCAGCAGGCGCGCCGCCTCGCGGGCGGCCACGCGGCCCTCGTCGGTGGGCACGACCCAGATCTCCACGCTGCTGCTGGGCGCATGCACCACCTGCACGCTGTCACGCGTGGCCTGGGCATTGCGCTGCGGGTCGATCTTCACGCCCAGCCAGCCCAGGCGCTCGCACACCTGCTCGCGCAACACCACATCGTGCTCGCCGATGCCGCCGCTGAAGGCCAGCACATCGAGCCCGCCCATGCAGGCCACCATGGCGCCCGACTCGCGCACCACGCGGTAGGTGAACTGGTCGATGGCACGCTGCGCCGCCGGGCTGCCATCGGCGCGCAGACGGCGCATGTCGGCCGAAATGCCCGACACGCCAAGCAGGCCGCTTTGCTTGTAGAGCAGTATCTGGATGCGTTCGTGGTCCCAGCCCTGCTCCATCAGGTACAGCAGCACGCCGGCGTCCAGCGTGCCGCTGCGCGTGCCCATCATCAGGCCGTCGAGCGCCGAAAAGCCCATGCTAGTGGCACAGCTGCGGCCGTCCTGCGCGGCACACAGGCTGGCGCCGTTGCCCAGGTGGGCCATCAGCACGCGGCCCAGGGCGCGCGGCGACTGCTGCCGCAGCGTGTCCATGATGTAGTGGTACGACAAACCATGAAAGCCGTAGCGGCGCACGCCCTGCTCGGTCAGCGACTGCGGCAGCGCAAACGCGCTGGCCACGTCGGGCAGGTTGGCGTGAAAAGCCGTGTCGAAACAGGCCACCTGGGGCAGCGCCGGGAAGGCCTGGCGAAACGAACGGATGCCCGCCAGGTTGTGCGGCTGGTGCAGCGGCGCGAGCGAGTTCAGGCGCGCCAGGCGCTCCAGCACTGCATCGCTGACCAGCACGCTTTCGCGAAAGGCCTGGCCGCCATGCACCACGCGGTGGGCCACCGCACGAATGGAGGGCGCGCCCTCCAGCCGGGCCAGCAAGCTGCGCAGGCTGGCCAAGGCACGCTGAAAAGGGCTCTCGCCCTCGCCGGTGACCGCCTGGCGCTGGCGCTGGCCGGCAAAAGACCAGTCCATCTCGGGCGAGCCCGCGGGCTCCAGCCCCGCTATGCAACCCGTGAGCACGCTGGGCTGTACCTGGCCACCTTGCAGGGGGTGCAGGGAGAACTTGAGCGAGGACGAGCCCGCATTGACGGCAAGAATGGCCATGGCGAGAGGCTCTTTCAGTCTTTGATCGGTGCGGCCACCTTGAGCGCACGCTCGCGCCGGGCGTCGTAAGCGGCCAGCACGGCCAGCAGGGCCGACGCCACACGGGCCGTGGGGCCGTCGGCACGGCTGGTCAGGGCGATGGGCACGCGTGCGCCCAGCACCAGGCCCGAGCCGGAGGCGCCGGCCAGGTATTCGAGCTGCTTGGCCAGCATGTTGCCGCTTTCCAGGTCGGGCACGGCCAGGATGTCGGCCTTGCCCGCCACAGCGGATTCGATGTGCTTGATCTCGGCGGCGTGGGCCGAGATGGCGTTGTCAAAGGCCAGCGGGCCGTCGAGCAGACCGCCGGTGATCTGGCCACGGTCGGCCATCTTGCACAGCGCGGCGGCGTCCAGCGTGGACGGAATGCTGGGGCTGACCGTTTCCACCGCCGAGAGAATGGCCACCTTGGGCTGGTCCACGCCCAGGATGTGCGCGAAATCGATCGCGTTCTGGATGATGTCCGCCTTCTCTGCCAGGCTGGGATGGATGTTGAGCGCAGCGTCGGTGATGAGCAGCGGCTTGGGGTACAGCGGCACATCGAAACGGAACACGTGCGACATGCGCCGCCCCGAGCGCAGCGCCGGCTGGGCCAGCACGGCCTTGATCAGCTCGTCGGTGTGCAGGCTGCCCTTCATCAGCACCTCGACCTCGCGGCGCGCGGCCATGCCCGCGGCCAGTTCGGCCGCCGCATGGCTGTGCTCCACCGAAATGATTTCCACGCCTTCGAGGTCAATGCCCGCCTCGGCGGCGACGGCGCGGATGCGCGCCTCGGGGCCGATGAGCACGGGCACGATCAGGCCGTAGCCCGCCGAGTCCATGGCACCGCTGAGCGAGCCCGCATCGCACGGGTGCACCACCGCGCAGCGCACGGCGGGCATGCCGTCGGCCAGCGCCAGCAGCTCCTTGAAGCGCG